>CAZOXS010000349.1:0-6488 GCA_964583785.1 uncultured Victivallales bacterium | reverse complement strand
CGGGACCTACAACACAGCCGATTACAATGCGCTGGTAACCGGCAGCCGCAACCAGATCCATTACCTGGCCGCCGCGCGCCTGTCGCGTAGTGACGGACCGAGCCTTGAATGGACTGATAACGCCGGCCGGACGGGCACGGTCGACTACAAGGATGATTCGGATTCGGTCTATTTCAACATCAGCAGCGACGCGCTGACCCTGCAGGCCGCCTATAACCGCTACAGCCCTGGCGAATACGGAACCCTTGGCACCTTGACTGATGCCATCTACATCAGCGAGGTGGAAGCGTTCTTCGCGGATGCCGGACTGTCGCATCAACTCAGTGACACCCTCTCGGCCCATCTGAACCTGACCCTCAACACCTTCTGCTGGGACGGCAGCAACGACGGCATCACGTTCTTCGAGCGACGGCATTCCGAAAACATTATTCTTGAACCTATGCTCAAGTACGCGCCTAGGGAAGGGCTTAATCTTGTCGCGGGAGGAACGTTCGAGTATGACTCGTTCGGCGGCCGCGAACTGTATGGCCGCAGTCGCGACATCTATTCCCTCTACACACAGGCCGACTACCAAGTCAACGACTGGCTAAAACCGCTGATCGGCGTGCAGTTCAACAAGACCGAAGAGGTGGACGGAAACACCTCCCCGCGGCTTGGCCTCGTGTTGACGCCCAGCGAGCACTGGGGGGCAAAACTGCTTTACAGCGAGGCTTTCCGCCGCGCCTTTGCCGCCGAGGGATACCTCGACAGCAGCTTCCTGCTGGGCACCCCGTCACTGGAGCCGGAAACGATCGAGACCTATGAGGCGCAGATCAACTACCAGAACGCCCTTTGCCAGATCGACCTGACCTACTTCCACAGCAGGCAGGAGGTCATCGAGGTCGATTTCAACCAACGGCCACTGCGCTTCATCAACCAACCGGGCGATGTCACAACCGAAGGCATCGAGCTGACCGGGCGGGTAAGACTAGGTAGTCACTGGCAAGCCCTCGGCTCCGCCATTGTACAGTCAACCGACAACAACACCCCCGAACCCTTGATGTATCCGAATTATCCGGACTACATGATCAAGGGCGGCCTGATGGGTAAATACGGGAAGGTCAAGGGCGGGGTATTCAACAGCTACCTGTCGGACGGCTCCATTTGGCATGAGCGCTCCAACAACCTCCAGGCGAACATTTCATGCGATGTCTCCCGCCTCCTGCGCCTGCCAGAGGATCAGGTCCGGCTCTCGATCCTTGCCGACAACATCCTGGACGAGAAGCGGTTCCAGCTTCCTTCCGATGTCGGGGAGAACGAACCCATCCCGCACAGCTACGGGCGGCGGCTTTACGCGACAGTCACGGTGAAATGGTAGCACGAGTGGAAACATGAAAACGAACGGGGCCAGGATAATGAAGAATCGGATTCCATGCCGGTTCCGGGTGACAGCACTCCTACTGCTGGCACCGCTGCTGCTGTCCGCACCCGAGGCAACGGCGGAGGACGAACCTGCCGCCCTGTATGCGGCTGCCAGCGCGTCGGCATCCCAGAAGCTGGCCTTTGGCGAGTACGAGATCAAGGCCGGGTTCATCTACCGGTTTCTCTCATTTGTATCCTGGCCCGAGCCGCTGCCTGACGACGGCACGATCACCATCGGGATTCTCGGCAGGAACCCGTTCGGGAACGCGTTCAAGTCCATCGAGGGGAGCACGGTCGGTGATCGTGTCGTCCAGCTCAAGTATCTCAGTGGTGATGCAGACATTGCCGAGATCAAGCGCTGCCAGATACTCTATATCTCACCCTCGGTTGAGAAACGGCAGCAGGACATCCTCAAGGCGATTGGAGACCTCCCTGTCCTGACCGTCGGGGACACCAGGGGTTTTATCGATAATGGCGGTATGATTGGCTTTGTCAGCCGGGACCGTGAGCGGATCGGGATCGAGATTAATGCCGCAGCGACCGGCAAGGCAGGCCTGACGATCCGCTCGATGCTCAAGCGCATCGCCGTCAGGATCATCAATGAACCGCTGAGCGCAAAGGAAGCCCGATTTGCCTACCTCAGATAATATCCGCCTGGCGGCTCCCCCTTTTGCCGTCTCCACGTCGATCCGACGCAAACTGACGGCGATCATCATGAGCGTAAGCGCCGCCGCACTGGTGCTTTCGGGTGTGCTGGTGGTCTTCAGCCAGATGGCGGTCTTTCGCAAGAGCATGGCGCTGGACCACGAGCAGCAGGCGCAAATGATCGCGAACAACTGTCTGGCGGCCGTCTCCTTCAATGATCCTGAAGACGCAACGCTGATCCTGCGCACGCTCGCGAGCAGAGCCTCCCTGGCCTACGCGAGCGTCAGCAAGGCCGACGGGGAAATCCTGGCGACCTACCGCCGGGAAGGATTCAACGACGAACCGCTGCGTTTCACAGATGCCGGGAAGCATATGTTCACGTCTTTCTGGTTGCTTGCAAGGGCCCCGATCATGATCGACGGGGAGAGCATCGGCACGGCTTTTCTCCAGTCCGACCTGCGGGACCTGGCGGTATTCTGGCGACAGGTCACGACGATTGTCGCGGTCAGCCTGCTGACGGCCTTCCTGATGGCATGGGTCGCCTCCTTCAGCCTGCAGCGGATGATCTCGGCACCTATAGAGCGTCTGATCGCGATCGTCCGGGATGTCTCACGCCACCGGGATTACGCGGTCCGAGCCGAAAACATCGGCAGGGACGAGATCGGGGTGCTGGCAAACGCTTTCAACGAGATGCTTTCCGAGGTGCAGCTCCGGGATGAGCAGATCCGGGAGCGCGAACAGCGGACCCAGGCTTATCTCGATGTCGCCGACGTGATGATTGTGGCTTTCGATCTCGACGGACGGGTCACGCTCATCAACCCCAGAGGGTGCGAGATTCTCGGCCTGGAGGAACACGATATCGTCGGGAAGGACTGGCTTGCGCATTTCGTGCCAATGCGTTTTCGCGACAGCACAAGAAAAGTATTCGCCGCGTTGATGCGGGGCGAGAGCAGGGCAATGACACGTCACGAGAATGCGATCCTGACCGGTGACGGCGAGGAACGGCTTATCGCCTGGAACAACAGCGTGATACGCGATAACGCCGGCCAGGTGATCTTCATCCTGTCCTCGGGAGAGGATATCACCGATCACCGGCAGGCACAGGAGCGCGAAGTCGCGTTGCGCCGGCAACTTGCCCGTGCCGAGCGAATGGAAACGATCGGCGTGCTGGCCGGTGGCGTGGCACATGATCTGAACAATATTCTCGGTCCCATCGTCGCGTTGCCGGAAATGATCGAGGCGGATGTGATCGCGGCCACGCCGGACAACACCGCCGCCCGTGCGGACATCCTGCGCGCCCTCGGCATGATGAGCACCTCGGCCAACAGGGCGGCCAGCGTGGTGCGGGATCTGCTGGCGCTCAGCAAGAAAGGCCATTACGAGCGCGTCCCAACCGATATCAACAAGATGCCCAGTCTCTCCCCCGAGTCCGCCTGTATCCGGGATCTTCGGGAATGCTGTCCGAATGTCAAAGTCAAACTACACAAAACCACCGAGGCCCTGATGGTGCCTGCATCGGCGGATCACCTCTGCCGGGTGGTCGACAATCTAGTCCGCAATGCGGCCGAGGCGATCACCGTCAAAGGCACTGTCACCGTGACCACGTCGAAACGGCATCTGCGCGAGGATCACGACGGGTATACCATCTTGCCGGCAGGCGATTATGCCGTCATCGCGGTGACCGATACCGGCTGCGGGATTGAACCGGATGACATGAACCGGATGTTTGAACCGTTCTACACGCGAAAGAGCAAAACCGGGCGCAGCGGCAGCGGACTCGGGTTGTCGATCGTGCATGGGATCGTCGAGGATCATGATGGGCATATCGATGTCGAGAGCCAGATCGGGCGCGGCACGACCTTCACCCTTTACCTTCCCTTGACCCGTTCGCCCGAAATCCCGGCGATGCCTGATGAGAGCCCGTTGATCAGTGGAACGGGGCGTATTCTCGTCGTTGACGACGAGCCCGGGCAACGGTTTCTCGCCAGCAGCAGCCTTAAACGGCTCGGGTATACCGTCGGCGTTGCCGAAGACGGCCATTCTGCCGTGCGCCTGTTCACAAAGGCAATGGAACGCGGCGAAACAACGCCATATGATCTCGTCGTACTGGATATGCGGATGGAACCCGGCTTTGATGGACTCGATGCCCTAAGGGCGATCCGGACGCTCTATCCGGAGCAGAGCGTCCTGATTGCCAGTGGACACGCCGAGGATGACCGCTCCACGGCGGCTCTCGCGATGGGGGCAAAATGGCTGGCTAAACCGTACCGCATACAGGGACTGGCAAGGGCCGTGGCCGAGATGCTCATACCCGATTGCAACGCCGCGTGATCATGCCGGCTGCACAAGCCAGCGGAACGTGGGTGGCATCTCGTCGGCCGTCGGCACGCGCAGGCGCTTGAGCAAACGGCGGTAGCGGTCCGGCAACCCGCAGATGAACTCCTGCGCCTGCTGAGCCGACGCGGATAGCCCGCGGAATTCCGGGAGTTTCCAAGCATCGACCAGGGACTCGAGAATCTCGAGATAGTCCTGCGCCGTGTAGACGCCGATCCGCTGCGCCAACGCCTCGAATGTGGCGAAGGTATCGCCCCTGGCCGCCCCGCGCTCGCGCATGTTCATCGCCGGCATAATGATCTGCTTGCGCAGCAGATCGGCAATCGCGAGTAGCGCCTCGTTCGTGTCCAGCTCCAGGAATTTCTCCACGAACAGCCGATAGGCCCGTGCATGCCAGCCCTCATCCCCGGCAATCACGCCCGACATCTTGAACAGGCGATCCGCCCCGGCCGCCTGGGCCAGCTTGCCGACGTTACGGTGCGAACGGTTGGTGGCCAGTTCCTGGAAGCTGGTGTAGACGAAGAAACGATAAGGATCGCGACCGGTCTGGATGTCCATGCCATCGTAGATCAGATTGTTGATCACCACATCGACCTCGCGCATATTTACCCGTCCCGAAAGCATCAGGTAGCGCGACAGCGCGTCACCATGGCGGTTCTCCTCGCCACACCACGCGCGGTTCCAGGCCGTCCATGGACTTTTCGGCGCGGCCCCCGCCTCGCTCACGCCCTCGATATGCGCCAGCCAGGTGGCGTAGGTCGGTAGCGCCTCCTCGGTCACCGTGTCGCCGACCAGCACGCTGATCACGTCATCCGGCAGACGCCGCGCCTCCGCCTGCAACTCCAGGAACGCATCGTGCCCCGATTCCGATGCGAAATCGGGCAGGAAGTCCGTGGGCTGCCAGAGTTCATCGATCGGACGCAGCAGCGTGCCGATGCGCTCATCGACGAATGGTTCCAGATGTTTCATTATTTCAATACGGCTGGGTTCTTGCATGATATTTCCCTTGGTTCATGTTTATATGACACCCCTTTGGTATCATTCCGCAAGCGGCGTTACCAGCACAAACTTCAGCCCACTCGCCGGCAAGGATGCAGAACAGTAAGATTTTAAGCTTAGCTCAAAGGCCGCTGCCTGTTAATAAAGTCCCTTGTATTCCAAGGTGTCGTGTTGATTGCCCATGAGACGTCGAGGCTTGGGGGGGGTATGTAGCAAGCATGAAAATAAGCGACGGTCAAGCGCCCCTTGACGCGAAAACGGGAAACGGACACACCCGGCATGCAGGTATTCCTGTCGTCGGCATGGGCGGGTCATCAAGCTTCGAATGATCGAGCTCAAGCAGGAAGTGAACGCCGCACTCAAGACGGCGGGGTTGCCGGCGGCATACCGGATCGAAGCGGAAAACCAGTAGGCATCAACCCGTTACCGGTGAATCGATGACTCATGACCATCAACCCATGACCATTCGCCGTCTCCGCCGGGGTGCCCAGCTTTTGATGGGTGCTATCGCGCGATTTCATCGGCGCAGCCGGCCCAAGGCTGCTCTCCTTGACCGACAGGCATTGATTGATGACCGTGATCGAAAAGTGCGTCAGGCTCTGCGTGTGAGCCGCTCGTTCACCTTCGACTGGAATCCGCGTACGGATCGTGTGGAGCGTTCTGACAGCATTGCCCCTATGCTTGGCCTGACCGGCGATGAAGCTGTCATCAGCACCGGGCAACGCTACTTGCAGCGTATCCATCCGGACGACCATGATCGGTTCGTACAAATGCTTCACAGCCTGACTCCCGCTGCTGCCGACTACGCGACCGAATACCGGGTTCTACGCCCGGACGGGGACGAGATGGTGCTGGAGGAAATCGGGCAGGCGGAATTCGACGCCGACGGTAGCCTCACGCGCCTCTTCGGCGTAGCCACCAACATAACCGAGCGCAAACGGGCGGAGGAAACCACATGGGAAACAGCCGCCAAGCTCACGACCGCCAATGCCACACTTGACGCGGCACACCTCGCCACGCTGAACCTGGTGAGCGACGCAGTCAAGGCAAAGAAGCAGCGATGCTGGCACGATTCCCCGGCGAGAACCCGAATCCGGTATTGCGCGTTT
>CAZOXS010000348.1:0-5529 GCA_964583785.1 uncultured Victivallales bacterium | reverse complement strand
GGTCACACCGGTTCGGCGAAGGATCATGCCCGTTCATTCGTCGGCAAGGAACCGGGGTTGTGCCGTTACTGGGCATTGAGCCTGCAGGTGCGACTTGGCCTGGTGGACGACCTGGAGACACTCGCCGTCGATCCCGTGTGGTGCGAACGTCTTCGTCTAGAACTGGTCGATCCGGCGGATCTGGTCGATTGTCCCGTTGCGGCCATGGCGACGGATGCCCGTGCCCTCAGCGATGCCTGGCAGGCCGCCGACAGCGGTGAGTTACAGGCGGCAAGGGCGTTGATTGCCGGCATCGGGCGGCGGTCACTGCTCGTAGACTGGCGGCTATTCGTCCAGGCCAGCGCGGCGGCGCGCGAGGGTAATGCCGGGGAGATGGAGGCCGCCCTGAACCGGATCATGCCCGGCACGCCGGCGGCGCATCTGGGGTATGCGCTTAGGGCCTGCCTGCAACAGGATCGCGAGGCCCTCGCCGGCACCGAGCTGGCCAGCCAGCTTGCGTTGCCCCCGCCCGAGCTTGTCGATCACGCCAAATCCCTATCTGACGCCTTGCTGAAGAGTGGCCGGAAATCAGCCGTCTTGAACAAAAGCCTGAAGACGTTGCTGGTGGCCCTTCTGCAAGCCAAGCGGCCGGCCGCCGCGCATCTGGTTCTGGCATCGGCTTGCAAGGGACGTCTTGATACGACGCTTCTCGATGCTGCAAATGACGCAGGGTTATCCGTCTCCCATGTTCATCTCTGCGGTGTCATGATTAACGTGCCGAAGGATGAGTGGTGTTCTGAGTACGACAAACTGCTGCGGGAGTCGGGCTGGTCGCCGCGCGAGCGGGCCCTGCTGCGGCTCGAACAAGCCAGGGACGAGCGTCAGGCACTCGAGGCCGACGCCTATGATCTCGATTGGCCGGAAGAGGATGAGGACGAGGAGGGTCTCGAAAGCATTCAGGCCTGGTGCCGGGAGGCGGCGGGGTGCTGGCCCTCGCTGCGCGAGATCTATGCGACCTGGCGCTGGGCGGAACGGCTCGGGAAAACCCATCACGCGGAAACCGCTGAAACACGTGCTTTTCCATCGGACCCGCAAGCCTGGGAACACCTGATCCGCCGCCTGGCGAAACTAGCCAAGTTCAAGGAGTGCGGCAAGGCGCTTGACTCGCTTGCCGCCCTGCCCGGCACCAATGAAGCCTGTAGCCATTTGCGAGGCCATATTGCTTTTCAAATGGTGTGCGATGCCTTCAATCGGCAGTTGCCATTCACAACTTTGCAGACACTGGCCGGCGCCTGCAAGGTTGCCGATCCGATCGAACGGATGGGTATCGCGGCACGGCTATGGCTGAGGGCCAAAGGCAATGCGCAGAAACGACAGTTCGGGGCGGGAATGGCTGACCTGGGCCACCCCTGGCTGGCCGCCGTGCAATGCTTTCAGCTAAGTGATGAGGCGATCACGGTATCGAAACTGCCGTCAAAACTGAAACAGGCTTTGCAGGCGAAGCCCGCCGAGGTCGTGGACGACTTCCGGTTCCTGGCCGGTTATGCGGATCGCTCCCGCATCAACTGGCAGAACGATTCGTTGCTCAAGCCGCTGCTCTCGGCCCTCGCGGACCCGGGCCTCCCGCCGTCGGCGGCACATGGCGCACTTTACGATCTGCTGCTTGGAAGCTGGCATGATGTGCGCGTGGATATGATCACGGAGTTCCGTTCCGAGGTCATCGCCATTACGGCGCGACTGCTGGATTCCGGCGAATTCCCTTCACCCGTCGCGATCGGTGCCATGGCATTCCGTGCCCTGTTGTACGATGCCGCTGAGCCTAAGCGGAATGAATCCTTCGAGAGCATCGCGGTTCGCCTGCTGCGGGCGGCTCGGCAGTTGGCGACGGATTCGCAGACCCGGAGCATTGTGCGTGAGGTTGGCGACAGGACCGGCTTGATCAAACATTCCGCCGTCGTTGCCGATGATACGGATGAAGCCTTGGCCCTGTGGCGTCAGCAACGAGACATTCGCAACGATAACCAATTCTGGGATCACTTCTACGAAGGGCGGGAGTCTTCCGGTTTTATCGAAGCGATGAGGCAATCAAGCGGTATAGGCGATTCTATTTCGGATGTGATAGCCAGGCTTTTTGGCGCACAGGACGATGATGACTGGGATGCGTCTGATGATGACGACGAAGAGGCTTTTGAACCGCCAGTCGCGCGAACGCCCTGGCCGGGTAAGCGGGGAAAAACATCCTCGCGCGACCGAATCGATTTGAACAAATGTTTCCCGAACAGTGAGATGGAATTCGAGATCCTGATATCCAAGTTGGAGTTTACTGGCGACATTGACGATAAAAATATTCTGTACGACAAGATCCACGCATCTTGCTTGTCCGAGAAAGCCAAGGACCGGTTGTCCAGACGGCTTGAGGGCTCGCTTGGCGATAATGGAGGGTGCCCGTTCTGATGCAAACGAAAGACCCCTATTTATTGCTTGGCCTACAGGAGCGCGTCACGGACAGCGAGGTGACCGATGCGTATCATGCGGCCTTGCGGCGTCACCCGCCCGAGCGCGAACCGGAGCGTTTCACCGCGATCAGCGAGGCCTATGAGGCGATCCGGACGGAGGAGGATCGCGTGCGCCGCCGGCTTTTCCCCCAGTGCATTGAGCCAACTGCATTGCCCGGGTACTTCGATGTGCCGGACGAAGGCCACACGCCGGTTGCAATCAAGCGTGATCTCTGGCTGCGTGAAGCCCGCAAACAGTGGGCAAGGAGTCGCCTGTCATGATGGATGAGGAAATTGAGTTCGGTACGGAAGCCTGCCCGTCACGGGATGCCCTTGACGCCCTCGTTGGGGAATCTAGCGCAGCCGAATGGAAGGAAGCCGTGCTGGAGGATTTCCGGCACTGGCTGGACGCGCTGCCCGATGTGCCGCCGGACGCCGAGAACGAGGATGCGCAGCCGCTTGAAGAGGGTGATCTGCTCAGCCTCGTTGGCGAGATGACCGCCCTGCGCCAGGAAGTGAAGTTGATGAGCCGGGGCACCGGTAAACTGTCACGTACGGTTGAGCAGGTCTCCCAGGATGTCGCGACCAATGTGGTCCCGCTGGCCGAGGAGATCCGCCGGCTTGATCGCGAGGCGCGTGTCAGTGAGACGCGCAGCACCCTGGGTCCGCTGCTGCTGGAGTTGGGCGACCTGCGCGAATGCGTGCGGGAAGTGGCGGCGCAGGCCGCCAAGCCGATCCGCCCATGGCATGTCTCGCGTCAATTATGGGAGACGCTCGGTCTTGATCGCCAGAAGGAGCTTCTGGAGGTGCTGGCGCGACGTCTGGATTCGACGCTGGAACGCCATGCGGTCAAGCCGATCGCGGCGGAAGCCATGCCGTTCGACGCCAAATCGATGACGGCGGAGGGTGTCAGCCGATCGGGGCAGGTGCAACCGGGGCAGGTCAGCAAAGTGGTGAAACAAGGGTTTGCCGTGGCGGGGGGCGTGCTCCGTCCGGCACATGTGATTGTGGAAACAGAGGAGTAGGCGAATGATTATCGGAATTGACTTGGGTACCACCAACAGCGAGGTTTGCGTGGTCCGGGATGGCAAGCTGGAAGTCGTGTCGATCGACGGGATCCCGATGCTGCCATCCTGCGTCGGGCTTGCAGCTAGTGGCGAGATGCTGATCGGCCAGGCGGCGCGCAACCAGTATGCGTGGCGCCCCGAGCAGACCATCCGCTCCATCAAGCGCAAGATGGGTACGGAGGACCTGGTGCAGCTAGGCGAGAACACCTATCGGCCGCAGGAGATCTCGGCGATGATCCTGCGCGAACTCAAGAACCGCGCGGCACAGGCACTTGGCCAGCCGGTAACCCAGGCGGTCATCACCGTGCCTGCCTACTTCAATGACGCGCAGCGGCAGGCGACCCGCGAGGCGGGTGTGCTTGCCGGTCTCGAGGTGCTGCGGATCCTCAATGAGCCGACCGCGGCCGCACTGGCCTACGAGGCGGCCGGTGTCGCCAAACGCCGCAATGTGCTGGTCTATGATTTCGGCGGCGGCACGTTCGATGTGTCGATCGTGACCATGACCGGGGATGTGGTCGAAGTGCGGGCGACGCATGGCGACAATCATCTCGGGGGCGACGACATCGATGCCGTCCTGCTGGAGCATGCACTGGCCGCCTTCGAGCAGCAGCATGGTCAGCGGCCGGGGCTGATCGGCGTGAGTCGCCTGCGGATGGCCTGTGAGCAGCTCAAGAAGGATCTTTCCAGCCAGGCGGCGGCAAGCTTGTCCGAAATGGACATTCCATTGAAAAATGGCGGAACTGTAGCCTTCTCCATGGATCTGAACCGTACGCAATTCGAGGAACTCGCCGAGGACCTGATCCGGCGGACGCTGACCTCCATCCGGCATGTCATGCGCGAGAGCGGGCTGAACGCTGGCGAGATTGACGAGATCCTGCTGGTTGGGGGCTCAACTCGTATTCCGGCCATCGAGGAACTCATCGAACGCGAAATCGGCAAGCGGCCGCGGCGCGATGTGAATCCCGACCTGGCGGTGGCCTATGGTGCCGGTGTCATGGCGGCCCGCCTGGCGGGCTCGAATGACCAGCGCATTCTGGTCGATATCTCGCCCTATACCTTCGGTACCTCGTGCCTGGGTAACGTGGACGGCGAAATCTGCCCGCACTTGTTCGTGCCGATCATCAAAACGGGCACGCCCCTGCCGGCCCGGCGCGGCAAGGTCTTCTTTACCATGCGTCCCGGTCAGGAAGCTGTCGATGTCCGCATTTTCCAGGGGGACGATGAGGATGCCCGCCGCAATGTCTTCGTGGGCGACTTTCTGATCGAGGATCTGGATGAGAATGCCGATGAAGGCAGCCGGATTCTGCTGAACATGGCACTTGATCTTGACGGCATTCTCACCGTGACCGCCGTCGAGCAGCACACCGGACTGAACAAATCCGTGGTGATCGAGGACACGCTCAAGAAAGTCAGCGATGCGGATCTGGAACAATCACGCGCCCGTATCGCCGAGCTGTTCCCGGATGATCATGTGCCAGGCGACGGGGACGACGAGGACGGCGAACCGAGGGAGGAAGCGGCGGCGAATGCCGAGGATGTTGAATTGCTTGCCAGGATCGAGCAATGCCGCGAGGTTCTCGATACGGTCGATATCGATGATATCGAACGTCTGGCTGGCAAGCTTCAGGAGGCTCGGCTGGAGAATGACGCGGAGGCGGCAGCACACGCCCGCGAGGGGATCGAGGATATCCTGTTCTTCGCGGAACAGCGCAACTAGATCGGATGGTCGCATGGAAGGCCGGTCAGACATCATGCAAATGCCTTGTCCCGTTTGCGGACGCACCTGTGACTTGTCGGTGCCTGCGGACGCGGCGGTCTGCGGTCGCTGCGAAGCGGATCTGGACGCCTACCGGGCCATGCTCGCCAAAGCGCAGGCTTTGCTGCAGATGACAGCGCGGGCCCTACCAGTGAATCCGGCGCAGGCCCTGCGCCTGGCCGAGCGGTCGCAGCGGCTGCACGCCACCGAAGAGGCCCGCCACATGATCATT
>CAZOXS010000347.1:0-7794 GCA_964583785.1 uncultured Victivallales bacterium | reverse complement strand
CGAATTGACGGGCGATGAAGTCATCGATCTGTCGACCGGTTATGCCTCGGCCTCAGACTGGTTCTTCCAGATGGTGTTCGTCGCCACTGCCGCGTCCATCGTGTCCGGCACCGTGGCCGAGCGCGTCAAGATCGGACCCTTCTTCCTGTTTGTTGTCGTGCTGACAGGGGTTATCTACCCGGTCCAAGGCTCCTGGGAATGGGGCGGTGGCTGGCTCGACGCCATGGGCTTCTATGATTTCGCGGGTTCGATCCTGGTGCATGCGGTTGGTGGTTTTGCCGGTCTGGCCGGTGCGATCGTGCTCGGTCCGCGCATCGGCCGTTTCTCCAAGGATGGCAAGCCGCGGGCAATGCCGGGCCACAACCTGCCGATTGCGGCATTGGGCGTGTTCATCCTGTGGGTGGGTTGGTATGGCTTCAACCCGGCCAGTCAGTTGGCGATTGTCGGAGCGGACAACACGGCGGCGGTGATGAAGATCGCGGTCAACACCACGCTGGCGGCTGCTGCGGGTGGATTTGTCTCGATGCTGCTGACCTGGGCACTGCACAAGAAGCCGGAACTGTCGATGGCGCTTAACGGCATCTTGGCTGGTCTGGTCGGTATTACCGCCAACTGCGATTCGGTGACGAATGTCGAGGCGATCATTATCGGTGTGGTGGCTGGTGTCCTGGTGGTCTTGGGTATCAAGTTGCTGGATAAGCTCCGGATCGATGATCCGGTCGGCGCCTGGCCGGTACACGGGTTGTGCGGCGTCTGGGGTGGCCTAGCCACCGGGATCTTCGGCGGGCATCCGATGGTCGCGCAGATCGTCGGTACGGTTGTGGTTCCGCTCTGGTCGTTCGTGGCGATGATCATTCTCTTCTCGGTGCTCAAGGCCTTCGGTATGCTGCGGGTATCGGCGGCGGAGGAGGTTCGCGGGCTGGATATCGGCGAGCATGGCGAGGAAGCCTACAGCGGGTTCCAGATCTTCACCACGGAATAACCAGGAACTGTTAATGCTCCCCGCGTCCGCAGGCCGGGCGCGGGGGATTCGAAAGGAGAAACAAGAATGAAACTGATTATTGCATACATACAGCCCGAGAGGCTGAACGCGGTCAAGCAATCGCTTTACGGCAGCGAGATCTACAAGATGTCGGTGACCAATGCGCTCGGGTGCGGACAGCAGAAGGGGTATCACGAGTCCTATCGCGGGGTTGACATTGAAGTCAACCTGCTCAAGAAGATCCGGATCGAGGTGGCGGTCAACGACGAGTTTGTCAAACCCACGATCGCCGCGATCATCGACGGGGCCCGTACGGGCAAGATCGGCGATGGCAAGATCTTCGTGATGAGTCTGGATGAGTGCATCCGGATCCGCACGGGCGAAACGGGAAAGGAGGCGATCGGTTGAAGCGTCGCGGTCAAGCCGGACGCGCCGGGGCGGCGCGTCCGGGAGGTTCTATAACGGGATAAAAAGTCCCCGGCAACGGGGAAAAACGAAAGATGAAGACAATGAAAGTATTAAGTGGTTTGGTGGCGGTGGTGATGATGGCGGCTTCGGCGGTCTACGGGGCGGACGCCTCGCTGAGTCTCGATGTGGCGAGCGCGTATGTGTTTCGTGGCACGACGTTCAATGACGGGTTGAACTTGCAGCCCGGCATGGAAGTCGGCGGGCTTGGCGGCCTGTCCGTTGGCGTCTGGGGCGTGCTGGATCTGGATGATTATGATGGCGCCGTGGTGGAAAATCAGTTCGAAGAGGTCGATCTGTATGCATCGTACGCGTTGCCTGTCGAGATCCTGGATCTGTCGGTTGGCTACACGGAATACCTTTATCCTTCCGCCGGTGGCGATGCGGACCGTGAGGTCGGCCTGAGCATAGGCAAGTCGGTGGGCCCGGTTGCGCTGGCGGCGGACCTGTATTATGGCCTGGATGGGGCGATCGAGAAGCAGTTCTATAGCGAGCTATCCGCCGGGACGGAATTTGACATCGGCTGCATCGGTGCCGAGCTGGGTGCCATGGTTGCCTTTGTTGACCCGGATGAGGGTGAGAGCGGTTTCTCGCACTTCTCGCTTTCGGCGGGACTCGGCTACGGTGCGTTTGGTGCCAGTGTGGCGTACATCGGCCAGATCGATGACGACGTGCTGGTGGATGTCGAGGACGGTGGCGGTTACGACGTCGAAGTCGTCGGTATGCTCAGCGCCGCCGTCGACATCTAATCGAATCCGAGCATGATCGCAGAGAGGGCGCCGGTATCCGCCGGTGCCCTTTTTTTTTGCCATCACTCCACTTCGGCGATGAAGCCCTTGAGATAGTCGGCCTCGGGGAAGGCCAGCGGGATGGGGTGGTCCGCCGGCTGGCCGAGCGTTTCGAGCAGGCGTACGGTGCGGCCGGCGTCGGACGCGGCGAAGGCGATGGCCTTTAGCAGATCGTCGGCGCTGACGAGGCCGGAGCAGGAAAAGGAGGCCAGGATGCCGCCGGGGCGCAGCAGTTTGATACCGAGCAGATTGATGTCCTTGTAGGCGCGCATGCCCTTCGGGCGCTGGGCCTCGCTGCCGACCAGCCGTGGCGGGTCCAGGATCACGAGGTCGAATGAACGTGCGCGGTCACGCAGGCCGCGCAGCGCGGTCGGCGCATCGGCGCATTCGAACTGGGTTGGCGTTTGCAAACCGTTGAGTTGGAAGTTGGCGGCGGCGCGTTCCAGCGCGGCAGCGGAGCGGTCGATCGCCAGGATCGACTTGGCCCCGGCGGCGGCTGCTCCGGCTTCGAAGGCGCCGGTGTAGCAGTAGACGCCGAGTACGTCGGCGTTGCGGGCATAGGCGGCGACGCGGGCACGGTTGTGGCGCTGGTCGACAAAGAATCCGGTCTTCTGGCCGAGGCCGCAGTCGACATCGAATTGCAGGCCGTTTTCACGGATGCGGGCCTGGGCGGCGGGAGCGGTCCCGAGCGCGGTGATGGCCTCGGCGTCGAGCGCTTCGCGCCCGGCGGTGTCGCTGTCGGCCATCACCACCGCCTCGCGCGCGCCGGTCAGCGAGCGCAGGGTGTCGATGATTGCCGGCAGCGCGCGCTGCATGGCGGCGCAGCCGATGCGCAGGGAGAGCACGTCGTTGTAAAGATCGGCGACAATGCCGGGCAGGCCATCGGCCTCGGCATGTACCAAGCGCCAGGCGTCGGCGCGCTCGCGCGTGGCTGGCTCGCGTTCCCAGATCCGCTGGCGGCGCTGCCAGGCCCGGCGGGCGCGGTCGGCGAAAAGGGCGTCGGTAATCGGCTCGTCCGGGTCGCGGGTCAGCAGGCGCACGGCCAGTGCGCCGGAGCCGGTCAGCAGGCCGCGGCCGAGCCAGTTGCCGCCAGCGTCGAAGACCTCGGCCGGTGCGCCCTCGGGGCCGCAGGCCGGACGCATCCGCAGTGCACCCTCGAAGATCCAGGGATGTCCATGCAGCACGGGCTTTTCACGGCCCGGTTTGAGGGAAATACGTAAAGCGTCGGTGTTTTCTGGTTTCATGGAGGCACTCTAACGTATTGCCCCGCCGTCGCAAACAAAAAACGGGATCTCCGGGTGTTGACATGCGGCGTGATGAAGAGTACACTGGACGGCACATAAAGGAGTACATATATGAGTGTAATATCAGCAGTCGACCTGAAGCGCCGCGGCGTATCCGCCTTGTCCCCGGCATTGGCAGACGACGATGAAGCCATGATCACGGTTCGTGGAAAATGCCAGTATGTCGTCATGAAAGCCGACCGTTACGCTATGCTGCGCGAAGCCGAGCTGGATCACGCCTTGCGCGAGACCAGAGCCGACTATGCTGCCGGCCGTATTGCGGATGATTCCGTCGCCGGTCATATAGAGCGGATTCGCAAACATGTATAGGATGGTCTTTACCGAGAGCTATACACGGCGGGCGGTTCGGTTCCTGCGCAAGCATCCGGAGATTCTACGGCAGTACGAGAAGACCCTGCAGTTACTGGAACTCAATCCGTTTCATCCATCCTTGCGCTTGCACAAGCTTTCCGGGCATCTGCAGGACGTCCATTCGGTTTCAATCAACCGATCCTATCGAATTACCCTTGAATTTCTGATTTCGGAGGCGACAATCGTGCCAGTCAACGTGGGCACGCACGACACGGTTTATTGATGGATTCAGCTGCGGCTGCGGCGGAGTTCCACCAGCAGCCACCCGCGACGGGTCGGCAAGGGTCAGGCCTTTGGTCGGCATGACCTAAAAATCAATCAGGACGCCAACCTTGTTCAGTACCTGCCGGACGGTTTCCGCTGGCAGGGAACACAGCAGGGCGGCTCCTCGCGCTCGCCAATCCAGGCTCTTGACTTGATCCGAAAGAATGGCGCCGGATGCTTTAACCCCATCGGGCACCTTCACTTCGAAAGGGTATCCCTTGACTTGCGTGGTCAGGGGGCAGAAAAGTGCAAGTCCGGTCTTGCGATTATATGCCAGAGGCGAGATAACCAGTGCGGGCCGATGCCCGACTTGCTCATGCCCGGCCTGTGGATTAAAGGAAAGCCAGACAACGTCACCACGCTTCGGGCAGTAGGGCTGCATTACCATGTCTCCCCGCCCACCGGATTGCCCGTATCCACTTCCGTATGGATGTTGTCGTCGGTGATGCCATTGAGCAGGTCATCGAGTCGGAATTCCGTTTCCGCAATCGGCTCAATCACAATTCTGCCGTTTTCAACGGAAAGATCGACGGTTGTCCCGTAAGCCACGTGCGCCTCCTTGACAAATGCCATCGGTATCCGGATCGCCAGGCTGTTGCCCCACTTTTGAAGCTTCGTTTGCACAACACCCTCCTGTATCTACAAAGAGTCTACGTTTTGTTCGGGCGTTAAGGCAAGCAAAAATTCATCATGGATCCAGCCGCGATTGCCGCGGAATGCCACCAGCACCCATTCGCCGTGGCGCTCGTGCAGCTGCACGGTGCTTCCGGCCGGGATGGTAAAGGTGGCGCGGCTGTGGAAGGAGGGTGCCAAGCGGGGCTCGGTCTCGCTGGCGCACTGGACCGTTACGTGGCGACCTTCGCCTAGGCGCTGTCGCCAGCGGGCTGTCGCGCCATTGGCGCCATTCGTCTGACGGGCAATTTCATCATCCGGGCGGAATTGCTTGATCACCTTGGTGCTGGCGTCGTGATACTGGAGCGGGAACGGACCGGCCGTGTGGGTGACGTAGCGTCCCTGGGGGGTATCGAACCAGGAGAACGAGACGGATGGAATGGCGCTCACGGCTTCGGATTTCGGGATTACGGTCTGGGCGAAGCGCCGCTGTTGCGGCTCGCCCGGCAGTTCCTTGACGGGGTAGGTCTTCAGCAGCGCGGCCTCCGGTACGGCTGGGATGCGCAGGTTGTCGAGGAATCCCTCGCCCGCGAGACGGGTGGTAACGGTCAGCAGATCGCCGGCGACCACATTGGTGGGGGCAACTTCGACGTCGACACTGAAGGTGCCGACGGCCCCGCAGAAATCGTCCGGCGGAGGGGGGAGCGGTCTGACGGTGAGGGCAACCGGCGGGATGCGGATGCTGACGGGATTTTCCTCGATCATGCTGCCGAAGAAGGAGCGGACCCGGCGCTGGGCCGTCAGGCGCAGGACCGGTGAAAACGATGCGGGGCCAGGCTGCAGGGCCCGTGCCCGCGCCTGGTAGCGACGGGTCTCGACCCGGTTCGGGCCGTTGATCTGGCGTTCAATCGGGTGCGGCTCGAAGGTGCCCAGGATGACCATCTGTTCCGGTGGCGGCAGCTCGGCCAGGTCGAGTTGCTGGCGTATATCGATGTCGCGCGTGATGATGGTCAGTGTGATCATGAACGTCTGCCTGACAAACGGCGACGTACTGCTGACCGCGATGGCGGCCTCGATGGGCGCTTCGGGAAGTTGGGCGTAAAGACATGGCTGGGCGAGAAAAATAAGTATGGATAATAAGGTAAAAACGGGTTTCATGACTTCTCCTCCGGGCGGCGGGTAGCTCTGCGGCAAGCAAGGATAAGGGCTGGCAGGGTGGCGGCTCGCGAGGACGCTCGCCCTCCATGCGGCATCGCGTCGCGTTTGATTTGCCATATGGAGGGCGAACCTGTGGTGAGCCGTGCGTTGCAACGGAAGAACGGCTTTAAACTGGTTTGAACCTGCGATTCCGGGGGTGGCGCGGTGGATTGCCGCCGGGCGTGGTTGAGGCTGGCTTCGACTTCGGCGTGGAGCGAAGTCAGGACGCTGGCCCCGAAGAGCAGGCAGACGGCGCAGGCGATCCAGATGGCGGCAAGCACGAGCTCGCGGTGTCGCGAACGCCGCCAGATGGCCAGCAGCCAGATGGCCGAGAAGGCGCAGGCGGCGACGGTCATGCGCGTGGCGGCGGGCAGGCGGTAATGCCAGAAGAGCGGGATGCGCTGCCAGGGTAGCGAGGCCGCTGGTGCATCGGACTCCTGTGCCCGCCGGGCCAGCCGCATGTTACGGCGAATGGCCCAGGTTGTCCCGCTGTAGCGTTCCGCGCGGGCGAGCGCCTCCAGAGCCGCGTCGGCATCGCCGGCCAGGAGCAGAACGGTGCCATAGTTGTAAAAGAGCGCGGCGTTGGCGGCCCCGTCGTCCACCAGCGTGGCCAGGGCCTCGGCCGCCTTTGCGAAATCCTCGGGCTGGGTGGCCGCCAGCAGGAAGGTCGAGGCCCGCTGCGCCTCGAAATCCTCGCTTCGGTTGCCGGGGCGGTCGGCCGGACTGCCGTCGCACGGCCGCGTGGCCGCTAGCGGCAGGGCAAGCAGGATTGCCAGTGCTGGCGCTTGGCGGCTTGCGCGGCGTCGGGGCGGCTTCCGCAGGGATTTTTCCAACTCGGTAATCAGGTTTTCCGCTTCGCGCCGCAGGTCATCATTTGCGGTTTCTGTCGGTGCGGGGTGGGCAAAGGCGGCGAGGGTACAGGCTTCGAGACCGCTGGCAAAACGGCGGGCCAGCCCGGGGGCGATACCGTTGCCCAGCAGAAGTTGCTCGCACTCGGGAGGTGTCGCCGCCTTGAACGACGGCCCGAGTCGGCTGTCCAGGTAGTCGTGCAGCACGGGGCCAGGCAAGGCGCTGGCGGCGTCCGTTTGCCGAAGCTGCCTGATGGCGTTGGCGGCGGCGCGCTGGCGACGGCGGTTGACGCTCAGGGCCGGGGCCATCCGGCGGCGCAGGCGCAGTGCCAGCACGGCCAGATAGCAGAACGGCCCCGCCAGCAGCAGCGGCAGGTGCAGGCGCGGGGTGAAGAACGGGGTTGTCGCCGTCAAGGATCCCGTCATATCCACCGGGGCGGGCGCGAGCGGGTCGTCCGCACCACGGATGGTGATGCTTTGTGTACCGGTGTCGATGATCATGTCGCGCTGCATTTCGGTAACGGCATTGACCCGAACGGGGAGCGGTTCGCTGTATACGGTGCGGTAGTCATTGCGCGTGGTGTCGTAGTAGGCAACAGCCACCGGCGGGAACTCCAGCGTCCCGGCCCGCGAGGGCCGGATGGTGAATCGGTAGCGGCGGTAGTCCTCGCCAGATTCCCGTTGCACGGTATCCTCGTAAATACGGAAATCGCGTTGCAACTCGGGTTGTGCGCAGAGGCGGGGGGCGGTGATCGTGTCGAGCCGCCCATCGCCTCGGATTTCCACGGTGAGCGTGAGCGGGTCGCCGATATAGCAGGTCTGGGCATCGAGCGACGCGCTGATGGCCAGGTTGCTGCCGATCGCGCCGATGTAGGTGTCGGGCCGGTTTGCCAGCGGGGGTGGCGTGGCGCGCACGGCGATCGGTTCGGCAATCGCATAAATAGTTTCGGTCTGGCCTTCGCCGGCCGGGGTGACGTTGATAA
>CAZOXS010000346.1:0-6059 GCA_964583785.1 uncultured Victivallales bacterium | reverse complement strand
TTCGAGTTCCCGAAATGCGACTTCCATATTAGCGACGAGACCTTCAAGGATCCGGAGCAGTACGAGCTTTTCATGGACGCCTGTCGGTTGGCGAGTCGCAATGGTTCGACGTACTTCATTTTCGACCGCGATGAGGTGACGCTCTCGGCCTGCTGCCGCCTGCGCACGACGATCAGCGATACGCGTATGCTGACCCATCCGGAATGCATGCGTTTCTGCGGCTTCCAGAACGTGACGATCAACATCCCGCAGGCGGCCTACCGGGCCTCTCGCCTGCAGGAGGGGAATCTGCTGGATAACTTCTACCACGAGATCGACCGCACAATGGACCTGGCGGTGGAGGCGCATCTACAGAAGCAGGCCAAGACGGCGGTGATGATGTCCTCTCCCGGACATCCGCTGTGGCAGATCGGCAAGCTGGCCTGCGACGGCAAGCCGTATGTCGACCTGAAGTCCAGTACGTACATCCTGGGGTTGATCGGAGTCAACGATGCGGTCAACTTCCTGATCGGGCAGGAACTGCACGACAGCAAGGAGGCGATGCAGCTCGGGCTCAGGATCGTAGCGCACATGTACGTCAAGGCCCGCAAGCTGGCCCGTAAACACAACCTGAAGTTCACACTTGAGGAGTCGCCCGCCGAGAGCGCGGCGCGGCGTCTGGCCAAGACCGACCTGATCTACTACAACCGCGAGGCCAAGCCGGTGGTCAAGGGCGAGAACGAGGATACGATCTACTACACCAACTCTGTGCATCTCGCGGCAGAGGCCCCGGTCTCGCTCGTGCAGCGCATCCGCCAGCAGGCCAAGTTCCACAGCATGATCGAATCCGGTGCGATTACCCACGCCTTCGTCGGCGAGGAACAGCCCTCGGCGGAGGCGATCGCCGCGCTGATGAAGGATGTGTTCTTCCGCACGCAGTCGGCCCAGGTGACGGTCTCGCCGGAGTTCACCTATTGCGATGCCTGTCAGCACGCCATGCGCGGGCTGCTGGAGACATGCGCGCGCTGCGGGTCGGACAAGGTCTGGGGCGAGACGCGCGTGGTGGGCTACTTCAGCAAGATCCAGAACTGGAACAAGTCCAAGCGCTACGGCGAGCTCAAGGCACGCCAGCGCGGCCGCTACGCGGTCGAGACGGCCGGCGGTGGGGGCACAGATAGTAGGGGGAGCTTCCAGCTCCCCAATCGGGAGCAAGATGCTCCCACCACTTTCTAAAGCGACAGAAAGGAATGGGTTATGGCAGTGAAATTTCGCGTGGATGTGTTCGGCAAGCAGGGGTGTGAGAAGTGCGGTGTATTGAACCAGCGGTTGGACAAGCTGCTGGAGAATCCGCCGTGGTCGGCATTCCAGAAGCATTACTGGGATGTCGAGACCGAGACCGGGATCGTGGCCTTTGCCGAGGCGGAGGTGCTGAACCCGCAGCGGATTCCGGCGATGCTGATCCTGCGGCAGGAGTCTGAAGGGGGCGAGTTCGATCCGGTTCCCAGTCCATTCGATGGCCATGAGCACCCCGTACTGAAAGGATCGGCGCTGCCGGGGTATCTTGGGCTACAGACCGATTACGCGGCCAGCGGGGTGATCTCGCCGAAGATGATTTCCACCTGTCTGGAAGCGGCCGCCGGCACGGCGGCATGACCCCCTCGCCAGTATACGCCTGGCTGCGGAATCCCTCGATGGTGGATTACCCAGGGCACCTGGCGGCGGTGTTCTTTACCGCTGGCTGCAATTTCGCCTGCGGGTTCTGCCATAACGCGGAACTGATGGGCAAGCCGCGCGAAGGAGCCACCTGGGAGAAACTGGATGAGGCCTGCAAGCGCTTTGCCGAAGACTGGGTGACGGCCGCCGTGATTACCGGGGGCGAACCCACGCTGTCTGAGGAATTGCCGGCATTGATCCGGTTCCTGAAGACGCGCGGCTGGCGCGTGAAGCTCGATACCAACGGTTCCTGTCCGGAGAGGCTGGCCGAGTGCCTCCCGCAACTGGATTACGTGGCCATGGATCTCAAGACCGATTTCGACGGCTATCCGGCCCTGACCGGCTATGGCGATTCTGATGCCCTGCCGCGGTCGATGGCCCTGATCCGCGAGCAGGCACCGGATTACGAGTTCCGCACGACGCTGATCGAGGGCGTGCATGATACGTCCACCCTGGCCGCGATGGTGCCGCTGGTAGAAGGCGCTAAACGCTACGTGCTGCAACCCTTCATCCCGTCGGAAACGCTACCAGGTGCGCGGTACCGGACGCTGCCACGAACACCCACTGGCACAATGGAAGCCGCTCGCGCGGTCTTCGTCGGCCACGTCCAGGAGCTGATCATCCGCGGGGCATGAGGCTCGCTCGGCATCGACAGAAGTCGACGGAGTCGAGTGAATCGATGGGAGTCGATAATGTGTGTTGAAAGTGGCGGGAGCATCTTGCTCCCGCGTGGGGAACTGGAAGTTCCCCACCACTTTGGCTCTACCGCTTGGCCAGCACGTTGCGCTCGTAGGCTTCCATCTCGGCGATCCAGTCGCTGCCGACGGGGACGCCGGCCTGCTCGCAAAGTGCATCCCAGACCGCGCCGAAGGGCATGGTCTTGAAGGCTTCCATCAGCGCCAGGCGCTGGGTGTTCTTGCCGGCGGCCTCGTAGTCCTGCAACTGGCGTGTGGGGTCGAGCAGGCCGTAGAGAATCCCCTGGCGGGCGGCACGCGTACCGGTGACGTAGGCTCCGATACGGTTAATCGAGGCGTCGAAGAAATCCAGCGCCAGGATCACGCGGTCCCAGGCGTTGCCACGCTGGATCTCCAGAAACACGTTTTTCAGATCGTCGTTGAAAATGACCACGTGGTCGGAGTCCCAGCGGATCGGGCGGCTGACGTGCAGCAGGATTTTATCCATAAACATCAGGTGACTGGAAATCTTGCCGTCAATCGTTTCGGTTGGATGGAAGTGCCCCATGTCGAGGCATAGCCCCATCTTGCGGCTGATCGCGTAGTCGGCGCAGAACTCGGCCGAGCTGACCACATAGGACTCCGAGCCGATGCCGAACAGCTTGCTCTCGATGAAATCCACGCATTTTTTGCGGTCAATAGACTTATCCTTCATGATCGCGTCGTAGGATTCCATCATCCGTTTACGCGGGCCCCAGCTATCGGCCGGGATATCCTTGCTTCCGTCCGGGGTCCACCAGTTGACGTAGCAGGGCGATTTCTGGTGCTCGGCCATCGCCTGGGCGATCTGGCGGCAGGCTTTGCCGTGCTTGACCCAGAAGGCGCGGATGGAGGAATCCGGATGCGATAGCGTAAAACCGTCCTGCGATTTCGGATGGGCAAAAAAGGTCGGATTGAAGTCGAGGCAGATCTTTTTCGCCTTGGCCCAGTCCATCCACTGCTTGAAACAGGCTGCATCCATCTTGTCGCGGTCGACGAACTTCTCGGTTTCGGAATAGCAGGCGTGCACATTCACACGCTGGACACCGGGAATCAGCGACATGGTCTTGTCGAGGTCGGCCCGGGCTTCGGCGCCATTACGGGCGCGGCCCGGATAATTGCCGGTGGCCATGATGCCGCCACCGGAGAGTCCGTCGGGCTTGGTTTCAAAGCCGCCGACGTCATCCGACTGCCAGCAATGCAGCGAGATCGGCAGTGCCAGCGCCTTCTCGATCGCCTTGTCTGTGTCAATGCCGAATTTCGCGTAACGCGCCTTCGCCAGTTCGTATGCCTTTTTTACGCTCATAGTACTGCTTCCATTATTTCTGCTCGCGCGTCAATAAGGGCGCCGCTCAGGCGCGCTTCTTGAATTCGTTGGTGCGGGTGTCGATCTCGATGTCGTCACCGATCTCGATGAAGGCCGGCACCAGCATTTCATAGCCGGAGCTGAGTTTGGCGATCTTCGTCACCTTGCCGGATGTATCGCCGCGGGCGGCGGGCTCGGTGTAGACCACTTTACGAAAGATGGCGTTGGGCAGTTCGACCGAGATGGCTTTCTCGTTGTAGAACACGGCTTCGCAGGCCATGCCGTCCTCGATGTAGTTGACCGTGTCGCCCATGTTCTCGGCTTCGATGTTGTACTCGTTGAAATCGTCATCCATGAATACATACATCGGATCCGCGAAGTAGGAGAACGTCACCTGTTTGCGGTCCAGGACGATCTGATCGAATTTATCATCGGCTTTATATACCGTCTCCTTGGCGGAGTTGGTCAGCAGGTTCTTCATCTTCAGTTTGACCACGGCACCGCTGCGCCCGGACCGGCTGTATTCCCCCTTGAGAATAACCATCGGTTCGTCGCCGATCATCACTACATTACCGGCTCGGAGTTCCTGTGTTGTCTTTGTCATATTCAATCCCCTTTGTTTAATCAAGTTCGCGTAATCTACAGATTTCGCGGGAAAAAGACAGTAAATTCAGCGCCAGGTTGTTTTCCGCCAGCGTGTGCGCCCAGTCTTGTGCATGGCGTTGCAGCTCCTGGAGGTCCGCTGTGAATTCATTCCAGGCCGGGCCGATGCCGCTTTCCCCGTTCCACGCCAGCCATAATCGGGTTAGGGTCTGTGTGGCGTGTGCGTCTTGATCCGCGTTCGTTTGATCGGTGCTTGTGTGCTGGCCATATCGGTCCAGGAAGGCGTTCAGTTTCTTCAGGTGAACCGCATCCTGCTGCGGGTATATGTGCCAGATAAACGGTCGGCCCGCCCACTGCGCCCGCACAACGGAATCCTCGCCGCGCACGAAGTTGACATCGCAGGCCCACAGTAGCTCGTCATAGTCATCCTGTGCGAGAAAGGGCAGGATCTGTAGACGCAGACGACCACGCGTGTAGAAGCGGCCTGCCTGCGGGGCGTCATCGCCGAAGCACCGTCCGATCTGGGGTAGTGCCCGCCCTTGCGGTACCAGGCACAGGATGGACTGTCCGCTGTTCGCCCAGCTGTCGATCAATTCCGTGATGGCGGCGTTCTCATAGCTGAACAGCGATAGTTTCAGCGTTTCGGGGGCTGGCATTTCCACCCCGAGCTGCGACCAGAACGCTTGTTGCCGGGCAGGGGCGCTTTGAAAGGCATCGCGGCGCGCCAGTAAATCATGCTCCCGTAGCAGTCCGCCCGTGTGTTGGGTGAATCCGGGGAAAAAGAAGTACTTGGTCAGCGGCAGCCGGGGGTGGGGGGAGGGCAGCTTATGGCACCCCTCCACCCAGGGTTCGGCGGAAAGGTATTCAAGATTCAACCACACCGGCGGCGGTGCCAGGGTGGCCATGGCTTCGAGATAGACCGACGGAAGCTCGCAGGCGAAGGCCTCGATCACCAGATCGGCAGGCGACACGGCGGGAAACGGCTCGTTCCAAAGGCGAACCTCAACGCCATTCAGGTCTTGCCGGGGTAGGGTGGCATCCGCTGCCGGACAGAGTGCCGCCAGCGCGTCCGTCTGATCGACCCACAGCCGGACGGCAAGGCCGTGCTCGCCCGCCAACTGCCGTGCCAGCCGCCAGCACACGCCGATATCACCGTAGTTGTCGATGACCCGGCAGAAAATGTCGCATGTTTTTGCCATCCGTGCATGTGCCTTTCCCTTTGCTGACGTCTTGCCCTGTGTCTGTTTGGCAGGTGTCATGGTAACAAGGGGTGGTGTCCCTTGCCAATTGTAAATGAGGCTCTTGCAAAACCCCTCGCCGAGCCCGCTTGAAGCCGGGCTCGGCGAGGGGTTTTGTAAAGTATAATGCTTCAGCAAAGGGGTTCGGATGTGGGTGTTCAGGGTTCGGCGTTCAGCGTTCAGGAATGAATTGCGCTTGCCCGGCGGTTATCCGGCATTTCCGGGCCGCAGGTGCCTGTGCGTCCAGTCACTGGCCAGTACCTTTTCGAGCAGTTCAGCGCGAACGGCCTCTATTCCGCGGCGGTCGAGTTGTCCGAATTCAAAACCGTCCTTGATGGTGAACATCAGCGATTCGACGGCCGAGCGGCAGCACCGGGCATCTTTGTATGCCTGGCTTTCCCATTGCCGAGGCATAGCCATCATCCGTGCTGACGCTACCGGCAATCACACCGGTTCGACGGAAGGCGTCCGTGATCGACTCCTCGGGCATTTCAAGGCCACGTTCCT
>CAZOXS010000345.1:0-3286 GCA_964583785.1 uncultured Victivallales bacterium | reverse complement strand
AAAGCCGGGGGCTGCATTACACGCTTGACTACTTGTCGCTCCTGCCCACGGCCAGGAATACCGTGATTGCGGATCCGGCGGGGGAGAACATCTAGGTAAAGCAGAAACAGGGAAATCAGAAAGCAGAAAAGGGAGGTTCGGCTACGCTGAGGTCGTTGCCGGGCAAGATGCATAAAGTCGAAATGGGGGACTGGTGTACAATTTACTGGGGTGGATAGTTAGTCTGGCGCTGGGGCTTGCGGTGCTGGTTGGACCGTGGTTTTTCGGTGCCTGGGAAATGTGGTGGTTTTGGCCGTTCTTCTGTTTTATTGGCCTGGCCACGCTGGCGGGCGGTGTGCGGCTGGCCATTGCCGGGTTCAAAGGGAACGGGTTGTCGGCGGCGGCGGATACGGTTTTGATTCTCGCGTTGACCGTACCGTTCCTGTTCTATGCGGTTATCCGTTGCCTGTCTGATGGTGTTGTCTGGATGGAAGCCGAGCGGATGTTGCTGTTGCATCTTTCCGGTGTGCTCGTTGCAGGGTTGACGGTCTTCACGCTTGGACAAGGACAAAAAACCGTCCTGTTCTGGGGGCTGTTTGGCAGCCTGGCTCTAATGGGACTTTACGGCATTTTGAATCATATGCTTTTCGATAGCCACCATGTACTCTGGATGCCGCGCTACGAGCAGTATGCTGGACGAGCGACAGGACCCTACTTCTGTCCCGACCATTTCGCCGGGGCCATGGAACTGCTTTTCGGCATGAGTGCCGCGCTTCTGCTCGACCGCAGCCGTCGCGGTGCTATCGTGCGTTGTTTCGCGGGGGCGGCGGCGCTGCTGGCTGTATGGGGCGTCCTGCTGAGCCAGTCGCGGGGCGCGGGCCTGACGCTGGTGGTGCTTGCCGGCTGCATCCTGGTCTGGGGATTTGCGCAATGGCCGCGTGCCGTTCGCTGGTATTGGCGTATGATCTCCTTATCCCTTTTGCTGCTGCTAGCGATTCTCGTCGTGACGACCCATCCCGATTACATTACGCGCTTCAAGACCTACGGCGGACTGCATACGGCTGGGCAGCACGAGGAACGCACGCTGGTTGAGGATGTCGTATACAAGCTGCAACGGACGGCACGCGGACGCATGTTCGGGGGAGCCTGGCGGGCTTGGAAAACCGCGCCGTGGTTGGGAATCGGTCCGGGGATGCACCAGCATCTCTGGCCGCAGTTTGCCGCTACGGACGATGGCAACCGCGAACAGGGAGTCTGGCCAACGCTGACCAATCACGACTTCCATTCTTACGAGGTCCATAACGACTGGCTACAGTTGCTGGAGGAATTCGGTGTCGTCGGCATGGTGCTGTTTCTCCTGCCGATGGGGGCATTGATTCGGGCGCTTTGGCTGCGCATGCGTTCCGAGCGGCTGGATTGGCAGCGATCGTACGGACTGGATGCTGGCGACGGGCGTTATGCGTGGGTGTTGTGCGCATGGCTGGCACTGGCAGCGATGGGGTTCCATTCACTTGGCGATTTCAACCTGCAGATGCCGGGAACCGTCTGGATGCTGGCGCTGCTGCTGGGGCTGGGGGTGGCGGCTGGGGAAAAGCAGAAAGCAGAAATGGGGAAAGCAGGGTCCCGCTCGCCGCGCGAAAGGTTTGCTGGCGTCGCGAAATAAGGTAAGTTTGAATTGCGTGTGGTGGGGGTGGCATGTTAGGATGCCCATCATTTTTACGAGTAAAGATGGTATTTGAGAATAAAACCGCCGTTTCGGCAGAAAGAAGGGGGCGCGAATGAAAGCGTATTTTCCGAAAATCGAAAAAATCCAATATGAAGGTCCAAAATCGAAAAACCCGTTGGCGTTCAAGGTCTATGACCCTGCCGAGAAGGTTGCCGGCATGACCATGCGCGAGCATCTGCGTTTTTCCGTCGCCTATTGGCACACGATGAAGGGGACGGGCTCCGATCCGTTTGGCGGGGCCACGCTGCTTCGTCCCTGGGATGTGTCGTCCGATCCCGTGAAGGCGGCTGAAGACACAATGCGGGCGGCTTTTGAGTTCTTCACGAAGCTCGGAGTGGACTACTATGCGTTCCATGATCGCGACATCTGCCCGGAAGGGAACTCGCTGCCGGAAACCAACAAGCGGCTTGACCGCATCGTGAAGCTGGCTGGCAAGCTGCAGCAGGACACCGGCGTCAAGCTGCTCTGGAACACCTCCAACATGTTCAGTCACCGTCGCTTTGCCAATGGTTCGGCGACCAACCCGGATGCCGCGGTCTTCGCCTACGGGGCCGCGCAGGTGAAGAAAATGCTGGAAGTCGGGCTCGAACTCGGCGCGACGAATTATGTCTTCTGGGGCGGGCGCGAAGGGTATTCGACCCTGTTGAACACCGACCTGAAACGCGAGCTGGATCATCTGGCCCGTTTCCTCCATATGGCGGTCGACTACGCGAAGAAGATCGGCTTTGACGCGCAGTTCCTGATCGAGCCCAAGCCCAAGGAACCGACCCGCCACCAGTACGACTTCGATTCGGCCACGGTGATCAGTTTCCTCAAGGCCTACGGGCTTGAGGAGCATTTCAAGCTCAACATCGAGAACAACCATGCCACGCTGGCCGCGCACAGCTTCCATCATGACCTGAAGGTCGCGGCGATCAATGGGATGCTGGGGAGCGTGGATGCCAACCAGGGCGATCTGCTGCTCGGCTGGGATACGGATCAGTTCCCGACGGATCTCTACAGCGCCACGATGGCGATGCTGGTTATCCTGGAGCAGGGCGGCATCGCCCCCGGCGGTCTGAACTTCGACGCGAAGGTACGTCGCGAGTCCACGGACCTGGAAGACCTGTTCGTTGCGCATATCGGCGCGATGGATACTTTCGCCCACGGTCTGAAGGTGGCGGCGAAACTGATCAAGGACGGTGCGCTCAGCGAGAACCTCAAGGCGCGCTATGCCTCCTATGATTCCGGTATCGGCGCGCAGATCGAGAATGGCACGGCCACGCTGGAGAGTCTGGAGGCCTACACGCTGAAGCATGGCGAGCCCAAGGCCCGCAGCGGCAAGCAGGAACTGCTGGAGAACATGCTCAACCATTACATCCTGACGACGCGATAGGGGCGTGATCTACAGTCTTAATCGTGATCCTAGTCGTGATCATAATCGATTAGGATTACGATTAGGATCACGATTAGGAGAGCTATGGACGCTTACGATGTGATGTTTGTCGGGCACATGTGCTACGACGAGATTGTGCCTCATGATGGCGAGACGTATGTCGCGCCGGGCAGCGCCGTGCTTTGCGGGGCGATGGCGGCGGCCTG
>CAZOXS010000344.1:0-3790 GCA_964583785.1 uncultured Victivallales bacterium | reverse complement strand
CACCATCAGCTCGGTAAACCGCCTCACCCAGCAGGGAACGGGTGCTGTCTTCGTGGCAACCGGCGGCAATAGCGTGTTCCTCCTCGGTCAACCCAGCGAGCGCAACCCGCAGATCGCCGTCAGCAACCAGGAGATCGACTTCGGGGACGTTCCCGCAGGCCTGACACGGACCCGGTCCCTGAGCATTACTAACACCGGCAATGCGCGCCTGACGGTGAGCGCCTTCAACATGCCAGTGGGATTCGAACTGGACGCCTCCGTGCCGCTGCCGCTCTCGATCCCCGCAGAAAGCTGGTACAGCGTAATGCTCGATTTCAGTCCGACAACTGGCGGCCTGCACACAGGCACGGTATCCATCGTGTCCGACGGCGGCCCCCCGGCTGAGGTTCCGGTCCGGGGGACGGCTCTTGCTCCATCCGCGACAGCCACCCCGTCCGCACTGGACTTCGGGTTGGTTGGACTAGGCCTGGCGACGACTATGAACGTGAGGGTTGAGAACGCGGGGGCCGGCCCCCTGAATATTATCGAGGCCTCGGTAGCGGCGCCATTCAGCATCACCAGCGTCGGAACGGTGCCCTTTCTCATCATGCCGGGAACGTCCGCGACCATCAGGGTGGCCTACTCCCCAACCGAGGCGGGCATACACAACGGCGTGCTCACCATCGGCATCGATGCGGCGGATGAGGACCTGCTGGTCCCGGTTACAGGCGAATGTGTCACGCCCACGCTGGGCATGACGCCCGAGCCCATCGACTTTGGGGCACAGCTTCCCAACACGACCAATTACGTCCAGGTCGTGGTCACGAATGCCGGACCGGTGGATGCCGTCATCACCGAACTGCAACTCTGCGACCACGTCGAGCTCGCCGGCAGCCTAGTCCTGCCGGCACAACTCGATGCCTTCACCTCAGCAACCTTTGCATTAGCCCTGACCAGCGCCACGGAGCAACTGATTGCCAGCAATATCCTGCTGCGCACCTCTGCCGGGGATCTCGTGCGGACCGTCACAGCCAATGTGGTGTGGCCCACACTGACGGCAACACCCACCCCGCTTGCGTTCGGGAATATCCACATTAATCAAACGCCCCAGCAGACGGTCACCATCTCGAATGGGTCGCCGGTAAGCGCGATGGTAACGGCGGTAACACTAACAGGCGGGCTCTCCGTACCGGTCCTTCCATTGCCGCGGCTCTTGCCGCCGGGTGCTGCAAACGATATCCCCATCACGTGGACACCGGCAGGCGCGGGACCGCTCACCGGAACCGTCAGCGTTGTTTATTCCGGGACACACTCCCCGATGATGCTGACACCCACCGGCCAAGCGGGCATACCCGATCCGGCGGCGACCCCGGCCTCCCTTGCCTTCGGCTCCGTCAATGTGGGCCTGTCGGTCACCAATAGCCTCAGCATCACAAACACAGGGGACGGTACGCTCGTGATCAGCGGCATCCAGACAACAACCCCCTTCAGTCTCGTCCCCCCACCCGCGTTGCCGCTTCTGGTGCCACCCGGCGCATCGGTATCGCTCGCCGTGCGCTACGCACCCGCCGCAACCGTAACCGTAACCACGAATCTAACTCTTGTTGTCAATACCGCCGCAGGACGGCTTAACGTCCCGGTCTCCGGCAGCGGCTACTACGCGATCAGCCTGGGCACGGCCCCGGCGGCATCCGGTAGCGCCAGCGGGGGCGGGTCGTTCCCGTCGGGGAGCACCTGTACAGTCACCGCCGTCGCCAATACCGGCTACGTTTTCGAGGACTGGACGGAAAACAGCGTGGTTGTCAGCACCTCACCCAGCTACGTATTCACGGTCCAGAGCAATCGCTCGCTGGTAGCGAATTTCATTGCGGCGAGCGTCCAATTGTCTCCGGTATACCGGTTTTGGTCTGCGCTCCACAGCGGGCACTTCTTTACCATATCGGAATGGGAAAAGAACCACATACAGGCGACATGGCCGGATATCTGGAGCTATGAAGGAGTTGCCTGGTACGCGCTAACCACGCCGGCAACAAACGCCAGCCCTGTATACCGGTTCTGGTCTCCGGTCTACAGCCGCCATTTCTTTACCATCTCGGAGGCGGAAAAGAACTATATCCGGACAAATTGGCCAGATATCTGGACGTATGAATCGGTGGCCTGGTATGCATTCCCGACTGAAGCTCCCGGATCGTCCCCCGTGTATCGGTTCTGGTCCCCGCTTTACAATGGGCATTTCTTTACCGTCTCGGAGGCGGAAAAGAACCACATACAGGCGACATGGCCGGATATCTGGAGCTACGAAGGCATCGCCTATTACGTTTATTCGAGCGCTCCAACGCCAACCAGCCTACAGCGGTTGGCCGTCCCCGAGGGAGAAAAGGATGGGCCCGCCGTAGCGAGTCAAGACTCCAGCGGGACCGAGACCCTGCGACGCGCGACCCCATCGGCGGTTTTCGCATTGAAACCGATGGAGTCGGCAGAGATTAACGTCTCGCCCCCCGCTGAAGTGACATTTGCTTTGGCGTACGGTGCCGACAAAGAGGTCACAGCCGCCCTTTATGATCCGGTGACAAACGGGTTCCAGGCGATCTTGGCAACAAGGCTGTCGCCCCGAGAGATAGAACTCCCGCGCTTGCTTCCTGATCGGCGCTACTGGATTTGCATCCTTGCCCGCGACACAGGCGTCCAAGACTGGACACTTGATTATGGCGGATGGCTTGGCAGGCTTGCCGAAAGACCGGAGACGGATGTTCCCGTGCTAACGGGCAAGAAGGCAGACATGCTTGGATTGCCAATTGAGCATATTGTCTTGCCTCATAGTGATGAGGCGATAAATATCCGCATTTACGACGGACACGACAACCGGCTTATTGAAACGATCAGTGAGCTTCAAGACGGGACAATCTACGATTTCAACGTACCCGCCTGGAACCAGTGGTTCCGCGTCGAGGTAGAGACTGCTACCAGCAAAACCGTTTTGCAAGCCTTCTGGATCGGCCATTTGCGGACCCATTAACCGATCTGAATATCTGAATCGACCGAAAGAAGAAAGGAAGTTTACCTCATGAATACCCGCCTGCTCAAACATATGCCGCCCCTGAGTGCCCTAGTGCTGATGCTGGTTCTGCCCCTGGCCGTCTCATGCGCCAAGACTGGCGAAAAAAGCGGCAACCTGAAACAACTTGAGCGGCGTTACCATGCCTTGATGGCCGAAGCGGAATCCCTCGAGAAAAGCGGCGTAGACGTTCCCGAGGAGCAAATCAAACGGGTACAAACTGAACTCAAGAAAGCCCGCCGCGAACGCAACCCGGAGCGCGCCGAGAAGGTTCTCAAGCAGGCCGAAGCCAAACTCGCCGAGCTGCGCCGACGCTCGGCAGCAACCGATACCAAATAGTATCGGGCGACCCGACCAGGAAGCTGATACATGAAATAGACAGCCAAGCGGCAGTCCATATCCCGTGCGCCGCGTTGGCGCTCATGAGCATGTATAGAGGTACCACATTATTTCGTAAGCACCATATCAGATCAAACCGCGTAACAGAATCCTAGCCAAAAATATTTGAAATTAGTTTCCGTGTGAGGTGAAGCGGTGTTTTGCTGTTTAGCGTTTTCTGTGGTGCGAGTGTTCAGGTGTTCAGCGTTCAGCGTTCAGGAATTTGGCCATCGCCGTTCACAGGCATCCGAGCTAGTATCCCGCGCATCGGGTTTTGCGGCGGCATGGTACGGCCTTTAGGAAACAAGGGCGGGGAGCATAGGTCAGACGTTCCGGTAATTCGGAGCTGAAGCATTATACTTTACAAAACCCCTCGCC
>CAZOXS010000343.1:0-18688 GCA_964583785.1 uncultured Victivallales bacterium | reverse complement strand
CATGAAAAACCCTCCTATAGTTACATAATGGCAATATTGTAACTATGTTCTAGGCAAGAAACAAGCACGAATCTCACGTTTCGTGCTTATTTTACAGGGTGTTCAGAAATAGCGTAGTTACATTGGGCGGGAAATCAGGTTCCATTCCCCGAGAAGTCGAAATTACCGCCTTCATCGAGGAACAGGAATGCTATTCTGCCGGTGGCGTCATTCATGGTCAGCCCCGCTTGGGTTTGCTGTCAGCACTCATGTCGGTAGACAATGGCACAGATCAGAATGAATAACAAGCAAGAGTGTGCAAATTGAATATGCCAAACAACTGTTCGCTTGCAACGCGTAAGCCGCGCTCGCGGCCCAGCCTTCGCCACGGCTTTGGCGGGCAAGCTGCCAGCGGGCTACAGGCAGGGAACAGGTTTCGTGTGCGAGGGAAAGGCAGGTGGGGCGGGGCTTGGGCGGCTATTTGCGGTAGACGTCGTCGTGGGCGCCGATGTCGAGCAGGGTAATTTTCCCCTGGTTGAGCGCGAGCAGCAGGATGATGCGGTGGCTGTAGGTCAACGAGACGGCATGTTTGCCCTGAAGACGTCCCTTGAGAGGGTGAAGGCGCAGACGCGGGTGCGCTGGATCGGTTTCAAGTTGTTCGATAACCGTTTGCAATTCGCTCTGGAGTGCCGGATTCTTGCGCAGGAGGCGCCGGGCAGTACGGGTGAAGGTCTGTGTCCATGTGAGTTCAACCATGACGGCCTACTCCGGTGCCAGAATATCGCGCATGAGATCGGCGGCACTGCCTGAGTTGAATCGTCCGGACTCGATGTCGGTTTCGGAGGCGGCAACCCTTGCAAGACTAAGGTCTTCCAGCATGGTCTGGTAATCTTCCTCGCGCAGGATCACGTATTCTGGACGATTGTTCCTGATTACGTGGACGGGCTCATTCCTTGTCGATTTATCGACAACGCCAATTCCGCAACGTTTGATCTCTTGTGCTGCAATGGTCAGCATATTGTATCTCCTGTTTATTAAAACCAGTATTAAATCTAGCACTTGATCGAGTACTTGTAAAGGAAGATTTCATGTAGGGTTCAGGGACAGGCTTCTGATTCTTCTGGGGTATGCCTGTTTGTAGCCCGGCGGGCCGCGACTGAGGCGGCGGGATGCGTGTACGGCTACGCAAAACACCGTGGATATGCCAAACAACCGTTCGCTTGCAACACGGAAGCCGCGCTCGCGGCCCATCCTACGCTCGTTGAGGTACGGAGGGCACGCGCGGGCGGGCTACAGGCTGGAAACTGGTTTCGTGCGCGGGGGGCATGCAGTTTGGGCCGGGTGCATCTCGGATATATGCACATACTGGTTTGCAGTAGGCGCGTATCTCCGAGACGCGCCTTTTTTATTTGTGCGATTGGTGTGCTTGTGGTTGTGATTTCCCGTATGTTGCCTGATCTTCCGCGACGCGCTGATGCGAGTGCTGGTAGCGGGCGATTTGCGGGGCATATCTGCCTTCGAACTTGCGCAGTTCAGCAACCAGACGGTATGTGTCGTTACCGACAGCGTGCGACATGCGGATGCGGCTTTCGCGGATCAGTTCCATGGGGTCGGTTTCCCGTGTCATGGCTCCATCCCTCCCATCAATTCGAGCGGGGTTGTCAATTACAGGCTACAGGACCACTCTGTCCAGGGCATGGGTCAAGCGTAGCTGCTTGTCCGTATCAAGCTCGGTGGCGATTCGCCTGATGTCGTCGATGGACACAAGCTTCTCGGTCAGCATGGTCTGCACAAACGAGAAATCTTTTTCACGGCCAGCCAGCAGCTTGCTGATTGCCAGATCGGCCGGTGACAGGCATAGCCCCGTGCATCCATAGGTGGCCGGTGAATTGATGGCAACCAACCGGTCACGCCAGTTGTGTGGAAGCGATGCGGCTTCCGGCGCGACGCCGTGTGCATAATAACCGAACGTCTCGTGAAACGGCGAAAGCTCGCCAATACAACCATCGATCAGTTCCCATTTCCCGGGGGCGGTTTCCGGAAAGGCATCGGCTTCCATGGAGACGAGCAGGGTCTCCGGTGCATCAGGAAACGATCCGAGGATGGCCTGGCTTCCGATGATGATCAGCCGTTGCTCACCGGTGATGGAACCGGATGCGCGGATGATGTGTTCAAGCTGCTCGCGCGTCACGATTGCGGTACTCCTTGATGATGTGCCATCGTTCACGATTCGAAAGAACGCCGCAGAATGGATTGTTCTGGCGCAACCGGGTTGCATTGGCACCTGGGTCCAGAAGAACTTGCCGGATGTCTTCCCAGGGGTGACGCAGGATCTCCGCCCACTCGTCGGCGATTTTCCGTTCGCGTTTTTCCAGGATTCTTTGCCATCGACGGCAGGTCCCGCGTGCTTTCCCAAGCCCCTGCCTTTCCGGATCGGCATCAATGTGTTCGACAATATGCCGGGCCAGAACGAGTGCCCGTTCATCAATGCTCTGGTGTGATTGCATGCAGCGAGCCTAGCAAACAGGTGTCGTCCTGTCCAGCAGAAGTGTGAATTGCCAGCAGCGTGAATTGGCTGTGCAGCGGGCGCATCCTGCTCCCGATTGCCATCTGGATGCCCATGTGTCGACCCTGGCGATGCGTTCGGTTATTCACTGGTGGCTTTTTATTTGTGCGAATGGCGGGCTTGTGGTTGAATAACAGCCGTGGAGAGGCTGCGCAAATTATACCGAAAGGAACGGCGGCCGTGGCGACCGCTTCGGATTGTTTCGCCACTGGAGGTTGAAGATGAGTAAGCATTTCGTGCTTATGGGCTGGATAGGTGTTCTGGCGTTTGGTGTGGTGGCGGCACGGGGTGAGTCAGTGCCGGGGTGGTACCTGTCGCTGCCGGCGGGGGATCCGGCGGTACTGGTGGGGCGGGGGATGGCCGAGCGCACGGCGTCGCCGGCCGAGGCGCTGGCTCAGGCCAAGCGCGAGGCGCTGCGGGATCTGGCGATGTCGCTGGTCTGCCGGCTTTGTGCACAGATCGAGGATGTGCAGTCGGATGCGCCCGGGGCGGAAAGCCGCTACACCAGCCGCACCCGCGTGGATGCGATGCTCGATCTGGTGAATGTCAAGGTTCTGGAGGAGGTGACCACCCGCGATGCCGCGTTTGTGCTGGTGGCGGCGGATCGCGCTGAAATGGCCGCCGCCTACCGTTTGCGCGTGTCGCAGGCGCTCACCTCGGCCACCGCCGCATTCGAGCGGGCTGGCATGCTGGAGCTGGACGATCCGGCGTCAGCCCTGCAAGCCTATGAGGAGACGCTGGCGACGCTGCGCGAGTCCGAGGCGGCTCTCCAGGTGTATCTGGCGCTGAATACGCAGCGGGACGATATTCCCCGCGACCGGGTTCCGTCCGCGGACGCTGTGCGTTTGCGGCTCCAGCGTCTGGCGGCATCCACCCCGCGTTCATTGTCGCAGATTGCCGACACGCTGGCGGCGGAACTGGCGGCACCGGCACCGGTGGCGCGCGGCGATTGGTTCGTGCTGCCGGTGGAATTCGGGACGACGGGCTTTGTCTCCGAGTTCGGGCATGCCCTGACGACCGCGCTTGGCGCGAGTCTGGCCCGGCAGCCGGGCGTGAGACTGGCCAACGATCCGGCGAGTGCGGCGGTGCGGGTGCAGGGGCGCATGCTGCGCGAGGGCGACGGCATGCTGCTGGTGCTACAGGCGGGGGATCGCGTGGTGCGGCACTTTGTCGAGCCGCTGAGCTGCGAAGCGTTCGGCCGCGACCGGCTGGCCCCGCCGGATCTGGATCGACTGCTGCGCGACAAGCTGGCGTTGCACAAGGCGCTTGCCGAAGGCTCCGGATTACGGGTGGAGCTGCGTACCGACCGGCTGGAGGACGGTCCGGTGGTCTACCGTTTCGGCGACAAGCCGCGTCTGGCCGTGCGGGTGACCCAGGCCTGTACGCTGCGGCTGATCTACACGATGGCGGATGGCGAGAAATTGCTACTGGCTGGATAAACATCCGATCGGGGAACACCAGGTCAACCGCTGGGTACCGCTGCCACTGGAACTGGAAGTGTGCGCCCCGGCCGGGGTGGAGCTGTTGCTGGTGCAGGCGGTTACCGATGCAGGTGATGCGCGGCTGCCACCGTTGAACGTCGAAAAGCGCGACATGGGCGGCGGGTATATCATGCCGGTCATCGTCGAACCGCTGGACAAGGCGCTTGTCCGTACACGGGGGATCATGGTCAAGACGTCGCGGCTTTTCGCCGAAACCGTCAGCCAGTGAACGGTGTTCGAGTAGCGGCGCGCCATTGCGGATCATGCGGGGTTAGCCGGGCGCGGCTCGCGAGGACGCTCACCCCCCAGTTGGCGGGTGACGCTTATTTTTCCTCTGGGGGGCGAGCGTCTTCGCGAGCCGGTGCGGAGCATAAGCCCACAGAGCTGGCCAAACGGTCAGCTCAACCGTCCGCCGGTTGAGTCCGCGAGGTTCACGAGGGTGTGGTAGTAGCCGTTGCGGGCGATCAGTTCGTTGTGTGTGCCTGACTCGATGATCTGCCCATGGCGGATGGCCACGATGCGGTCGGCGTGACGGACGGTTGACAGCCGGTGCGCGATCAGGATCGTGGTCCGGTTGCGGATCAGGCCGCTGATGGCCTGCTGGATGACCGCTTCGGTGTGCATGTCCAGCGCTGAAGTCGGTTCATCCAGGATCAGGATCGCCGGATCCGCCAGCAGAGCTCGCGTGATCGCGATCACCTGTCGCTGTCCCAGCGAGAGGGATTCGCCGCCCTCGAGAATAACGGTGTCGTAGCCATCGGAAAGCGCCATGATGGCCTCGTGGGTCCCGAGCAACTTGGCCTGTTCAATCACCTCGGTCTCGGGCATGTCCGCCCGCCGGAAGCGGAGGTTGTCCATGACCGTGCCCGAGAACAGGTAGCCCTGTTGGAGGACGATACCCATGCGGGTATGCAGGTCGCGCTGGCGGTACTGCCGGATGTCGACCCCGTCGATGGTGATACGGCCCTCCTGCAGGTCGTAGAAACGAGCGATCAGCGAGGCCATGGTGGTCTTGCCGGCGCCGGTCTCGCCGACCAGCGCGATGGTCTCGCCCGGCTTGATGTGCAGGCTGAGATCCCGCAGGATCCAGTCGCCTTCCTGCTGATAGCGGAACCCGGCGTTCTCGAAGGCGATCTCGCCGCGCAATACCGTGAGCGGCACGGGGGATGGGGGATCGGCGATGGAGAAGGGCATGTCAATGATCTCGAAGATTCGCTCGGCCGCGGCCATGGCGCGGATCGACATGCCGTAGAGTTCCACCAGCATGCGCGTCGGCCAGATGATCACATTCATATAGAGCACATAGGCGATGATATCGCCCGTCGTCAGGGGCTTGCCCAGCAGGGGGAACCCGGGATTCTCAAGCAGCCAGGCGGCGAAGGCGATCACGATTACGGTGTTGAGGACGCCGATGAAATCCAGCGCGGGCATGAACAGGGCGTCGAGCCGAGCCACCTCGATCTCGGTATCGTGACTTTTCAGGTTCAGGGTGTTGAAGTCCTCCAGATTGCGTTCCTGGCGGGCGAAGGCGTGGACGACACGCACCCCGCGGACCGCTTCCGACATATTGGCCACCAGGCGGCTGTTCTGCTCGCGGGCGGAACGCTGCAGGCTGCTCATGCGGCGTTTGTAGAAGACCGTCATGAACAGGATCAGCGGCATCATCCCGATCGCCGGCAGCAGCAGGACAGGGGCGATCTGCGAAATCCGGTGCCAGGCCGAGACGGTGATCGTGCCGAAAACACCCAGCATCATCAGCGCATAGGTCATGAAGTCCTGTAGCACTTCAATATCACCCGTACTGCGGGCGGTCAGCCAGCCGGCCTTATGGCTGTCGAAGAACGCCTTCGGCAGCACGAGCAGTTTGCTGTAGAATGCCTTGCGCAGGCGGGCTACGGCGCGGTTGGTGGCGAAAATGGTGGCGACCCACTGCAGCCAGCCGAAAAGCCGGTTCAAAAAACAGGCGATCAGCAGCGGGATAAACGCTTGGAACAGGCCGGTGTCGCGCCAGGTGTCGCCATTGATGATGATCGTGGCCTCGTGGATGATCTGCATGTCCGCCCAGGCGCAGATACAGACCATCGCGCAGCCGGCGAAGACCAGCCATTTGTACCCGCCAAGCGTGGCGAACATCCGCCCGATCAGTCGCGGTGACAATGCCTTCCGGTCTTCGTCCTTGCGTAATTCCGTTGTCTGTTCTTCGCTCATGACTGCAGCACACTCCTGAACCGGGTTCCGGAGCGGTTCAGTTCCGCCGGAGTGCCGATCTCGACCAGACGGCCGTCCTCCATCACGGCGACACGGTCGGCATTCGCGATGCTGGAGAAGCGATGGGCAATCACGATACAAGTGGTGGAGGCGCGCAGCTTCTGGAGGCCGTCCTGGATCGCCTTTTCCGTCGCGCTGTCGAGGGCGGAGGTGCAGGCGTCCAGAATCAGGAAGCGCGGTTTGCGCAGGATAGCGCGGGCGATGCTGATGCGCTGGCGCTGGCCGCCCGAGAGGGTGACGCCGCGCTCGCCGACATCGGTGTCGTACTTCTGCGGCAGGCTCATGATGAAATCGTGGATGCAGGCGGTGCTGGCGGCGTGGATGATGTCCTCGAAACAGGCGTCAGGGCAGCCGTAGGCGATGTTGTCGCGAATGGAGGCCGAGAACAGGAAGGTGTCCTGGAACACGAGCGAGAAGCGGTTGCGCAGCTCCTGGATCGGGAAGGTGCGGATGTCTGCGCCGTTGAGCAGGACGCGTCCTCCAGTCGGGTCGTAGAACCGGCACAGCAGCAGTGCCAGTGTGCTTTTGCCCGCGCCGGTGCGCCCGATCAGCCCGATGGTCTCGCCCTCACGGATCTGGAGCGAGACCGCGTGAACCGAATGCCCGCGGTCACCGTAGGCGAAGGAGACGTTCTCGGCGACCAGCCCGTCGCCGTGCGGCGGAATGGGGTTCATCCCGGCGTCTTCAAGATAATCGTCGGCATGCAGCAGCCGCCCGATACGTTCGGCGGTCACGGCAAAGCGCATGGTCTGGTCAACGGCGCGGCTGATGCCCCAGGTGCGCATGCGGATACTCGATTGCAGGTAGAAGAGCACGAAGAGCTTGCCGACAGTCAGTTCCCAGCGTCCCGCCCGTGCCTCGAGGATCGCGACGGCCAGCACGGCGGGGATGCCGGCGACCGTTGTCCAGTGCAGGCACTGGCTGAGTGTCGATCCGAAGAGGTGTTCCTTGAGTGCGGCGTCGTGCTGGGCCTCCACATGCCGGTTGTAGTCGGCCTCCTGGCGGGCTTCCGTGCCGAATCCCTTGACGACGAGATAGCCCTCCATGGTCTCGGAGAACGCCTGCACGGTCTCGGCGAAACGAACCTTGGTATTGGCGAACACGCCATAGCTATAGCGCGCCATCAAGCAGATGACGGCAAAGCCCACGGCCAGCAGCAGGAACGAGACGGCCGCCGCCTTCGGGCAGACGGTGGCCATATAGAGGTAGCTGATCACGATGAAGGCCAGCGACTCGAGCAGTAGCATCAGGCCGCGTTGCAGGAACATGTTGGCGTAGTTGACGTCCTCGACCACGTTCGAGATCAGCGTGCCGCTGTGGGCCGCGTCGTGGTAGGCGAAGGAGAGGTTCTGCATCGTGTTGAAGATGCGGCTGCGCAGATCGAAAAGCGCGCCCTGTCCGAGGCGGGTCTGGTAGACCGAGCGGAAGTAGGTGGCGACCCAGCGGGCCGCCGCCAGGACCAGCAATGCGGCGGGCAGGAGCAGGAATCGGCCCCGGTGATTGATCAAGCCGTCCAGCGACATGCGCCAGAGGCGCAGGGGATTGCCGGCTACCGAGTCGACGTAGAGCTGTAGGATCTTGGGGGCCAGCAGTTCCAGGATGTTGAACAGCACGACCGCTGCGGCCGTGACCGCCAGCAACCGCCGCCGTGGCCGCATGCAGAGTTGCAGCAGTTCAAGTGCATATCGAATCGGGGACATCGAACACCCCGCCGCCTTTCCGGATGACCGTGCGGTGCTCGTGTCAGACAACCTGCTCGACGGTGATCCCCTCGTCAAGCTGCTCGCGCAGGATGCGCTCGATGCCCTGTTTGATCGTCGTTGTGGCGTGCGGGCAGCCGCCGCAGGCACCCTTGAGCCGCAGACGCACATCGAGCCCATCAATCGATACTACGTCCATATCGCCGCCATCGGCCTGTAAAAAGCTGCGCATTTCCTCAAGTTTGCTGCGAATCTGCTCTTCCATGATCTTTTCCCTTCGGATAAAAGTTAATCTGAACCGTGAACTGTCAGTTCCTGTCGATCATTTAAATAGCACGGACGGTCATGGGTGAACAAGCCCTTTTGATCGCACTCCGGCATTTATTTGAGGCACTTGCAGAACCCCTCGTGGTTCCCGCTTGAAGCCGCACCAGCACTCCTTTTTGCTCTGGCTGTTCTTCTTGCAGCCCCTGTCGCCGTTCCACAGTAAGCCGATTGGCGCCCGTCGTGACATTGCCTGCATAAGAAATCTCCGCTATTTGCATCTACACCCGTTTTTCAAATGATTATTGTATTGTAGCGTATACAATCACGTATGGCTACACTTGTTTAAGGAATAATCGGTGACACTCACAGGCATCCGCGCGAATATCCCGCGCATCGTGTTTGGCGGCGGCATGGTACGGCCTTGGAAAACAAGGGCGGGGTGGTTATGCCAGACGTTCCGTTGGTTCGGAGCTGAAGCAGTATACTTTGCAAAACCCCTCGCTGTGCCCGGCTTCAAGCGGGCACCGCGAGGGGTTTTGCAAGCGCCTCATTTGGATGAGGATTGTCTTTTGAACGCGAACCGGCTATGTTGCTTGACTTTGAAACTAGCGAATACATAGTAAGGGGTGGTTTTTGGACTTGGCGGGAACGTTTGCAATCGGGGTGGTGGATGCGCACAGCGGGGCGCGCACGGGGGTGCTGCATACCGCCCATGGGTGTGTGGAGACGCCGGTATTCATGCCGGTCGGCACGCAGGCGAGCGTTAAGGCGATGAGCCCGGCGGACCTGGAGGTGCTGGATGTCTCGATCCTGCTGGGCAACACGTATCACCTGAACCTGCGTCCCGGCATGGAGGTGATCGAGGCCTGCGGCGGTCTACATGCCTTCATGGGCTGGTCGCGCCCGATCCTGACCGACAGCGGCGGTTTCCAGGTGTTCAGCCTGGCGGGCCTGCGCAAGATCCTCGACGATGGCGTGGAATTCAGCTCGCATATCGATGGCAGCCGCATTTTTCTGGGGCCGGTGGAGGCCATGCGGATCCAGCGGATCCTCGGTTCGGACATCGCCATGGTGTTCGACGAATGCCCGCCGCATGGATGTACAAGGGATTACGCTTGTCAGTCGATGGAGAAAAGCATAGCATGGGCGGCCAACTGTTCCGAGCAGCTGCGGGCACCGGGACAGCTTGTGTTCGGAATCGTGCAGGGCGGTGCGTTCGACGATCTGCGCCGGCACTGTGCGCGGGAACTTGTCGGGATCGGTTTTGACGGTTACGCCGTGGGGGGCGTGAGTGTAGGGGAACCCGAGGATGTGCTGCTGCGGGGGATGGAGCAAGGGGTGGCTGAATTGCCGCCGGACCGGCCGCGCTACCTGATGGGAGTGGGGCGGATGTCCCAGATCCTCAAGGCGGTGGCGCTCGGGGTGGATATGTTTGACTGTGTGATGCCGACGCGCTATGCGCGCAATGGTTCGGCGTTTACGCGGCGGGGGGTGTATCCGGTGAAGGCGGGGGCCTACCGGTTGGATACCCGCCCGGTCGAGGAGGGGTGTGGCTGCTATACCTGCACGCATTTTTCGCGGGCGTATGTGCGGCATTTGTTGAATGTGGGGGAGATACTGGGGTTGCAGTTGCTGACGCAGCACAATCTCTTCCGTTATATGGCCTTCATGGCGGAGATTCGGGCGGCTGTGCGCGGCGGCTTCTTTCGCGAGTATCGCCGGGAGTTCGGGTCGCTGCATGCAGCGGGGGGGGGGGCGTGAGTGTGTGGGTATGTGAGTGTGTGGGAACGTAAATTAAAGTGATGATAGGGAGTGTACAATGCAGGGTTTTGAAATGATGGCGTTTTTTGCACCGGCTGCAGGCAGTGGCGGTGGGTTGATGCAGATGATGATGCCGATGGTGTTGATCATCGGCGTGATGTATTTCATGATGATCCGGCCGCAGCAGCGCAAGGAGAAGGAGCGCCGGCAGATGATCGATAACCTCAAGAGCGGGACCAAGGTGATTTTCGGCGGCGGTCTGGTCGGCACGATCACGAATGTGAAGGAAACCACGTTCGTGATCAAGGTCGCCGACAACGTGAAGGTCGAGGCGCTGCGCGCATCCGTCTCACGGGTACTGGAGAAGGGCGACAAGGTCGAGGACGAGGAGAAGAAATAGCGTGTCGCGGAGCGGCGGTTGCCGGTCAGGTGAAACGAGTGGAAAACAGAACGGGTATTGCGAGGAACTGACGAGATGAGTAAACATGCTTGGTGGAACTGGATATTGCTGGTGGCGTTGCTGGGTGGATCGCTTTCGCGCGTGATTCCGTGGACGGACAAGGTCCGTTTCGGCCTTGATCTGAAAGGCGGGATCAGCTTTGTCGTCAAAGTCGACGAGAAAAAGATTGCCAACGACATCCGTTCCGGTGACGGGGGTGCCACGCTCACTGACATCGAGGTTGACGTCCAGGTCAAGGACGCCCTTGACGGGGCGCTGGACCGCTCGATCGAGGTGTTGCGCAACCGCCTGAACCGTCTCGGGATCGAGGAGCCCAGCATCGTCAAGAAGGCCGACCGGATCGAGATCCAGCTTCCGGGCATCGGCGAGGAGAAGCGCGACGAGGCCGAAAAGCTGATCCTGAGCGTTGGTTTTCTTGAGTTCCGCATGGTGCATGAGCGCAGCCTGGAGCTGGTCGATCGCCTGCTCGACATAGGTAAGGTTCCTCCCGGATGGCAGATTGTCACCCTCGAAGGACGCAAGTACTGCCGTATGACCGATGACGTACCGGTTTCCAAACGGGATGCCGCGTTTCTCGAGATGCAGGGCCGTTTCGAGGTGCCGGATTCGCGGTATGAATACCTTTTTGAGGAAGTGGAGATTCAGGGCCATAAGGTCTACCGCCCGTACTTCGTCAATCGCCATGCGGTCCTTCAGGGCCGCGATTTGAAAAACTCCCGCCTGGAGACGACCGGGCTTAACCAGTCGGCGGTGGGACTCGAATTCACGGCCCGTGGTGCCAAGCGCTTCGGGGAACTCACCGAGCAGTACGCGCCGGGCGGATCGCTGAACCCCTCGGGCGAACGCCAACTGGCGATCGTGATCGATGGTACGCTCTATTCCGCTCCGCGTATCAAGGAGCCCATCTACGGTGGGCGGGCGCAGATCACCGGCAGCTTCTCGATGACCGAGGCCAAGCGGCTGGTCAACGTCCTGCGTTCCGGGGCGTTGCCGACGCGGGTCCGCATCGAGGAAAAACGCTACGTGGCCCCGAGCCTCGGCAAGGATTCCATCGATAGCGGTCTGAAATCGATCCTGATCGGCGGCATCGGGGTGGTCGTCTTCATGGCGGTCTATTACATGCTCGCAGGCCTGGTGGCGAATGTGGCGCTGGTGCTGAACATGCTGCTACTGCCGCTGGGGATGATCATGGCGGCCGGTTTCATGAGCATGGGCAAGGGGGGCGGGGCGATCTCGCTGCCGGTGCTGACGCTGCCCGGCGTGGCGGGTATCCTGCTGACCATCGGCATGGCTGTCGACGCCAACGTCCTGATTTTCGAGCGTATTCGCGAGGAGCTGTGCACAGGCAAGAAACTGCTGGCCGCGATCATGGCCGGTTACGATCGGGCGTTCCTGACGATCATGGATGCCAACGTGACCACGCTGATGACCGGTGTGATCCTGTTCATCTTCGGCTCCGGGCCGATCCGCGGTTTTGCCGTGACGCTTTGCGGCGGCATCCTGGTCAGCATGTACACTGCCCTGGTGGTGACGAAGCTGATCTTCGGTCTGTTGGCGTCCAAAACCTCAATCAAGTCACTGCGCATGTTATCGATCATCAAGGCCAATACCACGATTGACTTCGTCGGCAAGCGCGGGGTGGCGATGGCGCTTTCCGGAATCGTGATCGTGACGACTTGCGGGATGCTGGTCATGCGCACCGTGCAGTCGCCCGGTACGGTCTTCGGTGTGGATTTCACGGGCGGCTCCGCCATGACATTCTCGTTTACGCGTTTGGGTGAAGACGTTCCGGTGCCGGTGGAGACGCTGCGGGCGACGCTGACGGCCGCCGGTGTGGTCAACCCGGTTATCCAGTACCAGAAGGAACTCGACAGCAACGTGGAGAGTTCGCTACAGGTGAAGGCAGGGCTGGCGCTGGTTGACGGCGAGAAGGGGTCCGACGTGGTTCTCCGTGAGCTACAGAAGGCGTTCCCCGATGCCAATTTCAAGGTGGAGCAGGTGGATGAGGTCGGCTCGGAGATCGGTGACGAGCTCAAAAGCAGTGCCTTCTGGGCGGTTCTGCTGGCACTGATCGGGATCATCCTGTACATCTCCTGGCGGTTCGAATTCGGTTTCGCGCTGGGGGCGATCATGGCCCTGGTGCATGACGTCCTGGTGACGCTCGGGCTATTCTCGCTCGCGGGCAACCAGATCAGCCTGCCGATCGTGGCGGCGCTGCTGACGATTGTCGGTTACTCGGTTAACGATACGATCGTGGTGTTCGACCGGATACGGGAGGATCTCAAGCTTGATCATCGCAGCAGTTTCAAGGACTTGTGCAACCTGAGTATCAACCAGACCTTGAGCCGGACCATCCTGACCTCGGTCACGACGCTGATCACGGTGGCGATGCTCCTGATCTTTGGTGGTGGCGCGATCTTCGACTTCGCGTTGGCACTCTGCATCGGCGTGGTGGTCGGTACCTACTCCTCGATTTTCATCGCGACGCCAGTGGTGTTGATGTGGTATCGCGGGCGCAAGCCGGATTTCTCCGTCCAGGCAGCCCAGGTCTAGGTGATGGACGAGGAAACCGCACAATGGATAACGGTCGAGGTTGACGAGGCTCGTGCGCGGCAGCTGGGTGACGAGATCTCGGTTCCGCTGCCTGTGGCCAAAGTGCTGGTATCGCGCGGGATCGGGACGCCAGCCGCAGCCGAACGGTTCCTTAATCCCCGTCTCAGTGACCTCTCGGACCCGTTCGAGATGCATGGTATGCGCGAGGCGGTAGAGCGCATCTGGCGTGCCATCGACGCGGGTGAACGGATTACCGTCTACGGCGATTATGACTGCGACGGGGTGACGAGCACCGCGATGCTGATGCTCGTGCTCGGGCGTCTAGGTGCCGAGGTGAGTGCGTTTATCCCCCGGCGGCTGGAGGATGGCTACGGGTTCACGATCGGGGCGCTGAGTAAGGTGATCGAGGAGACCCGCCCGGCACTGATCGTGACTGCCGATTGCGGGACGCGCTCGAACGAGGCGGTCGCCGATGCGTCCGCCCAGGGCGTTGATGTGATCATTACCGACCACCATGAAGGGCAGGACTTGACGCTGCCGGATGCGGTCGCGGTGATCAATCCAAAGCTTGGCGGTCCGGAAGCTGTCGAGTCGCTGGCGGGAGTCGGTGTGGCGTTCAAACTTTGTCACGGATTGGTGAAGCAGGCGCTTGCCGATGAGCGTGATGTTGCCGCGTCGATCGACCTGCGTGAGTATCTCGATCTTGTGGCGATCGGTACAGTGGCGGACGTGGTGCCGTTGAATGGAGAGAATCGCACATTGGCGCGTCACGGGCTCGCCCGCCTGAACGGGGCCGCAGCCCGCTGCGGTATCCAGGCGCTCGTGCGGGTGGCCGGCATCCGGACGCGCCTGGACTGTTATCATCTCGGGTTCCTCATCGGGCCCCGCCTGAATGCGGCTGGACGGCTGGGGAGCGCGGATGTGGGGTTGGAATTGCTGATGACCGATGATCCAGCGCGTGCCCGGCGGCTGGCCGGCCAGCTGGATGCCAGCAACCGCGAGCGCAAGCGGATTGAGGAAGTGATTGTCGAGGAGGCGGCTACCGAGATCGAGGCCGGTTTTGATCCCGATACGTCGTTCGGACTGGTAGCCAGCCGACGGGGATGGCATATCGGCACAATCGGTATTGTGGCGGCACGGCTCGCCGGTCGTTTCAAACGTCCAGCTGTGGTGATCTCGGTTGATGAAGACGGCCTCGGTCGCGCCTCCTGCCGCAGTGTGAACTCGGTCAATCTGGTCAAGGTTCTTGATCAATGTGCCGATTTGCTGGTGGCCTATGGCGGGCATAATCAGGCGGCGGGGATGACGATTCGCGAGGCGAATGTCGACGCCTTCCGGAAACGCTTCAATGCGGCCTGTCAGGGGTTGATCGACGAGGAGGATTTAGGACCGGTCCATACCGTCGATGCCTGGATATCGCTTGCCGACGCCGATCAGGCACTGATCGATTCCGTCGACGCGCTTCGCCCGCTGGGACTCGGCAATCCCACCCCCATCTGGGGGGTCAAGGGGGTGCGGATTCTCGGGCAGCCGAAGCTGGTTGGCAGCAACCACCTCAAGCTGACCGTGGCTTGCGGGGCAACACAGATGGATGCGATCGGGTTCGGCATGGCCGGGCGCAAATTTGGCCGCGCGGAGCATGACCTGCTTTTCCAGGTGCAGCAGAACACGTACATGGGCAAGGACACGATCCAGCTCAGCCTGAAGGACTTCAAGTTCAGCGAAGGGAATGCATGATGAAAAAGACGAGAACCGCCACAGAGACGCGCGAGACGCGCGAGACGCGGATACACATCGAGGTAAATCTAGACGGCACAGGGGTTTATGCAGTCGATACGGGATTGCCCTTCCTGAATCATATGCTGGAGCTGTTCTCGCGGCATTCCCTGATTGACTTGCGATTAAAGGCGACGGGGGATCTCGATGTCGATTACCATCACACGGTGGAGGATGTCGGGCTGGCGCTGGGAACGGCGATTGACCGCGCGCTGGGGGATCGCAAGGGGATCCGCCGCTACGGCTTTTTCTACGTGCCGATGGACGAGGCGCTTTGCCGGGTTGTGGTGGATCTGGGGGGGCGCCCGTACCTCGTCAAGAATATGGCCTGCAAGAAGCGCAAGCTGCTGGATTTCGAGCTGGCCTTGTTCGACGATTTTTTCCAGGCATTCGTCGTCCAGTCGCGTATGAACCTGCATATCGAGCAATTGCTGGGACAGGAGGCGCATCACGCCTACGAGTCGGTCTTCAAAGCGCTGGCCCGCGCCATGCGTATGGCGCTGGAACCCGACCCGCGCGATGCGGGCATCCCCTCCAGCAAGGGGCGCATCGGCAACTGACAGAAAAATAGCGATACCGAACGATGGAATCACCTTAGGATGCCGCGATGATGGCAACTAAACAGCTCTTTTTGATCGGGTCAGTCTGCCTGGAACGCAACCGCTGGGGCAGCCGCGTGCCGTCGTTTGCCGTGAGCGACTGGTTGCCGCGTTTCAGGGCGGATGGGTTTGATGGGGTGGAATTGTGGCAATTCCACTATACGGCGGCGGATGATGCGGAACGGGAACGACTGGCGCAGGCGTCGGCCATGTTGCCGATCTACAACAGCTATGTCGGATTCGAGGATGCCGATGCACCGGCACGCGAGGAGGCCCTGGCGGCAATCGTGCGCCTTGGCGCCCGTGCTATTAAATACAATGTCGGGGGCAAGCCGGAACGGCGCGATGAATATCGCCGCAACCTGCTGGCCTGGGCGGATGCCGTGCCCGCATCCTGCTGTCTGTTGTGCGAGTGCCATCCTGGCACGATTCTGGAAACGCCGGAAGCGGCGGCATCCTTTTTTGCCGATCTGGATCCGGCGCGCTTCGGGGTAATTGTACATGTCGGCAATACCGATGCCGGTAGCGTGGCGCAGTGGTTCGATACGTTCGGTGCCCGAATCCAGCATTTACACGTCCAGTGTCGTGCAGCGGAGCTGGACCCGTCCACACCGGAGGGGCAGGCCGCACTGAGTGCAGGGCTCTCGGCTGCCAAGAATCTCGGCTTTATGGGATCCGTGACACTCGAATTCACGCGCGGGATCGGTCGCGAGGAGAAAATCGAGACGCTCTATACCAATGTCTGCGCCGATATGCGCTATTGCCGGGAGATGCTGACATGCTAAAAATACTGCATATAACCAACCGCCGCTCCCAGATTACACCTGACGGCCCGTTTGCCAACGCCTTGCGGGAGCTGGGAGAACTCAACCTCGTTGAGCAGGCGCACGAGCTCGATGATGAGGCCGTTGCCGCGCTGATGCGCGAGGCCGATGTGCTGATCGTCAACTGGGCGACACGGCGGATCCCGATCGGGGTGGCTGAGTCGCCGGGGCGGCTGCGCTATGTGCTCAACATCGGGGGCACCTGCAAGGCCTGTGTCCCGGTTGAGATTATCCGCAAGGGAATTCCCGTTACCAATTGGGGCGACACTCCTGCCCGCGCGGTGGCCGAGGGGGCCATGGCCCTGCTGCTGGCGGTGCTCAAGGATTTGCGCGGGCGTACGGAAGCCCTGCGGGCAGGCCAAAGCGGTGGAGTCGGCCGGCTTGGATTACCGTCCGGCACGTTGAACGGCCTTAAGCTGGGGCTTTACGGTTGCGGTGTGATCGGCCAGCGGTTCGTCAAGATGGTGGAAGCCTTCGAGCCCGAGCTGATCGTGTTCGATCCCTATGCGACCGACCTGCCGGAGGGATGCCGCCGTGTCGACAGTCTGGATGCGTTGTTCAGCGAGTGTGAAGCCATCGTGATCTGGGCCGGGCTTTCCGACGAGACGCAGGGCACGGTGACGGCCGAACGTCTGGCCATGCTGCCCGATCATGGCATCATCATCAACACCGCCCGCGGGGAAATCGTCGATCAGGAGGCGCTGCTTGCCGAACTGAAAGCCGGACGGCTGCGCGCCGGGCTTGATGTGATGGTTGCCGATAATTACCTGCCCGCCGGGCACGAGGCGCATAGGTGGCCGAACCTGTTGATCACCTGCCACGACATCAATTCCGCCCATTGGCCCAAGCGGGCGCCGCATCTAACCTACGGCGACAAGATCGCCCTCGACAACCTGAAACGCTTTATCGCTGGCGAGCCGCTGCGCTTCGTCATGGACGAGACCCGTTATCTCCGCAGCAGCTGACGCTGCCCCTTCCGAAACGGCGCCGGACTTTGTCCCACCAATTGCAGGAAATTGCGGTAGAGATTCATCGAATCCCCAAACCCACAAACTTCTGCTACCGCTTGGACGGACTGGATTGTATCACGAAGCAGCAGCTTGGCTTCATCAACCCGGATGCGCGTCAAACCCACGTACGGCGTTTGCCCCAAATCCTTTTTAAACGCTGCATACTGACCTGATTTACTCATGGCGGAAGCCTCTGCAATACGGTCAGAATCAAGCGGTTCGGCATAATGCTCCCGCATAAATTGAATGGCCTTTGCAACCTGCTTCTGTCCTGCCGCAATCGTGTCAGTACTGCGTCGCACGGCTATCCCGGTCGGTGCATAACGAATGGGTTGCTCAGGCGGTGCTTTGCCAGCCATCATGTCCGCGAGCAAATCACAGGCCACTCCTGTAACCCTGTCAAAATCTACCGTGATACTCGACAAAGGAATCGTCGTACTATCCCGAAAAATATGCATATCCAGCATTCCCAGCACAGCAACGTCATCCGGAACCGCAATCTGCTCTGCCATGCAAGCCTCGATCACCTCTACCGCCGCCTGGTCATTCGTGGCAAATACCGCGAACGGCTTTGCCAGCCTTCGCAGATTCCGCCGTAGCCAGATTTGACGATTCTCCCAGGTGTCAGACTGCTTGCCCCGCTCCTGCGCCCATAGCAAACACGCCGTTTCGCCACCAAATCGCTTTATTTCGTTTTCAAATGTCATACGGCGCTTCTCGCCAGCATAAAGCGATAACCCATGGGAATATCGGGTCAAGGCCCGCGACGCCCTCGGCAACGAAACCGACTGGTCCGCCGTGCAGAGTGCATTTATCGTGGATTCCCGCCTGCTTGTCTACGAAGGCTTCCAGTACGTTTCTCCAGGTAACAACCTGATTGGAACCCCCGACGGTGATCCCGGCGAGGTCGACGCCACCGGTTTGACAGGAACCTGGAGCGGTGCTGGATCGACAGTGGAAGTTAAACTGCAATCGGGGAGTCTGGCGTTTGGCGACTTGCCGACTTCCGGTAATTCGGTTGCCTCCACCACAACAGCTAACCAAGGCAATTACAACCGAACCATATCAGCCGATCTTGGCAATCACCCCGAAATCTGGTTCAGCTTTATCGTCAAACACCGCAATATGAACGATCAATCCCTGGGGGGCTTCGCGATAACAACCGCCCCACTTGATACCGACGAAATCAAGAATAACAATACCCCTTCGTTCGAGGGATTCGGCCTCAATGCGGAGGGCCCGGCGATGCGGACACGCGCAAAGTACAAGCCTATGGCTGGGATGGTTCCAGCGAAACCAATTCTGCAACCAGCTTCTCAGTGGCAAACAACCAAATTCATCTGATGGTCGGTCATATCTCGTTTGATACCGGTGTTTCCGGCAAAGACGAATTCATGCTTTACGAGGCTCTTGCCGAACCCCTCGCTGTGCCCGGCTTCAAGCG
>CAZOXS010000342.1:0-13612 GCA_964583785.1 uncultured Victivallales bacterium | reverse complement strand
CAAACCGCCTGCGGGGCCGCCGCCTTCCGGTATGTGGAAATGGCGGTCCAGGCGGCGCGGCTGGGGCGAATCCGGGCGGTGGTGACGGCACCCCTGCACAAGGAGGCGCTGCATATCGCCGGGGTTCCCTATCCGGGGCATACCGAGATGCTGGCCGCGTTGACCGGCTGCCGGCGCTACTGCATGATGATGGCCGCCCCGGAAATCAACGTCTGTCTGGCAACGACACATATCGCGCTCTCTCAGGTGGCCGCGGAATTGACAACAGCACGCATTGGCGAGGTCATCCGGCTGGCCGACGCCGCCATGCGACGCTTCGGCAGTGCCGCTCCACGCCTGACCGTCTGCGGCTTGAATCCCCATGCCGGCGAACACGGCCTGTTCGGGGATGAGGAGCCGCGCCTGATCCTGCCAGCGGTGCAGGCGGCCCGCGCGGACGGCTTGACTGTCAGTGACCCCCTGCCGCCGGATACCGCCTTCATCCCGTCCATGCGCGCCAAGACCGATGCCTACATCGTGATGTACCACGACCAGGGGCTGATCCCGTTCAAGATGCTGGCGTTCGAGACCGGCGTCAACGTCACGCTCGGTCTGCCGCTGGTGCGGACCTCTGTGGATCATGGCACCGCGTTCGACATCGCCTGGCAGGGGAAGGCTTCCGCGGAAAGCCTGGTCGCGGCCATCCAGACCGCCGTGCGCTTGTCTGCGTAAGGGGATAACTTGGAGAAACGCACAAACGTGGTCGCGGTGTAAGGATTTATGGTTTGACTGGATATAACTAAATGTTGTGTTATGCTTTGCGTGAAAGCTGGATGGTTAGGAGTTGAGCATGTTAAAGAAGCAAATAGCGGGGGTGCTGGCGGGAGTGGTGTTGCTGGCGGCGTCGGCGCACGGGCAACTGGATGATCCGTTCGGTGTCGCCGTGACGGCGGTCGGCATGCCGGATGGCGGCCGCGAGCTTGTCGTCCGGGTGACGATACCGCCGAAGCATTATCTGTATGCCGGCGATTTGTCGGTTTCGGTACATAACGGAACCCTGACGCCGTTGGATGTGCCCGCGCCGGAATCCAAGCACGATCCGTTCCTCGACGAGACGGTTGACGTTTTCGCGCACGATATGGCGCTTCGCTACCGACTCGAAGTCCCCGCCGATGCCGTCGTGCAGGTGGACTACATGGGCTGCAATCAGGAGCTTTGCTTCATGCCGCAATCCCGGCAATTCACGCTGGGTGCGGATGGGGAAGCCGCAGGTGATCAGACTGTGCCGGTGTCGGTTGGGTCCGAAGCGGACATCGCGGCAGGGGATACGGGTGTCTTTGCCGGCCTTCGCCTGACAGGACGCGAGGCGGGGTATATGGCCGCCGATGACTTCCTGGCGTTCCTGCAGCGGGTGGAAGCGGGGCAGGGGATGCGGCAGGGGCGTCTGGAAGCCCTTGTGGCTGCAAGCGGTATCTGGATCGGTGTCCTGGCGATCCTGTTTGGCGGGGTGCTGCTCAACCTGACGCCCTGCGTGCTGCCGATGATCCCGGTCAATCTCGCGATCATCGGCGCCGGGGCACAAGCCGGCTCGCATGCGCGTGGCTTTGCGCGGGGGGCTGTCTACGGGGCTGGTATCGCGCTGGTCTATGGTGTTCTGGGGCTGGTGGTGGTGCTGACCGGGGCGCAGTTCGGGCAGCTGAATGCCTCGCCCTGGTTCAACCTCGGTATCGCGGTGTTGTTCGTGGTGCTTTCGCTGGCGATGCTGGGGGTGTTCAATCTCGATTTCAGCCGGTTCCAGTCGGACGGCAGCACGGCCAGGCAGCACGGCCCGTTGGTAACGGCGTTTGTCTTCGGTGGCGTGGCGGCTTTGCTGGCGGGGGCCTGTGTGGCGCCGGTTGTGATCTCGGTGTTGGTGCTGGCGACGGAGTTCTACCAGCGCGGCAGCCAAGGCGCGTTGCTGCTGCCCTTCGTGCTGGGGCTTGGAATGGCGTTGCCCTGGCCATTCGCGGGTGCCGGCCTGGCGCTGCTGCCGAAACCGGGACGCTGGATGGAGCGCGTGAAGATCGGGTTCGGCGTGGTGATCCTGGCGGCGGCGGGCTATTACGGGGTTCTCGGGGTGAAGTTGCTGCGCGCGGCCTCGCTGTCAGGTGACGCGCCAGCAACGTTATCGGCGTTCAGCGACTTCTGGCAGACCTCGCCGGAGGCGGCCGTGGCCGAGGCACGTCGTACTGGCCGTCCGCTCTTTGTTGACTTCTGGGCGACCTGGTGCAAGAACTGCCAGGCGATGGATGCCACGACGTTTAAGGACCCATCCGTCCGTGCTGCACTGGAACCGTATGTGCGGTTGAAAGTTCAGGCCGAGAATCCCGGTGATCCGGCCACGCGCCAGATTCTTGATTCACTCGGTGTGCGCGGCTTGCCCACGTATGTGGTCATGGAGGTGGATTGATGAAGAAACGCGAATCGGCCCCGCTTTGCATCACGGTGATCGGCGCCTCGGGTGATCTGGCGCGCAAGAAGATCCTCCCGGCGCTGTTTGCGCTTTATTGCCAGGATCTGCTGCCCTCGGAATTCCGGGTGTTCGGCTTTGCCCGCAGCTCGATGGATGATGCCGGCTTTCGCGAGCTGATCACCAGGCACCTGACCTGCCGCTATACGCCGGGCGAGTCCGTCTGCGCCGAGCGCATGCGCACATTCCTGGAACGGTGCCATTACGTCCCGGGGCAGTATGACTCGCCTGATTCGTTCCTCGACCTCTATGCCCGCAGCCGCGAGGTGATGCCGGATGGGAACGTCAACCGGCTCTTCTACATGGCCACGCCGCCTTCGGTCTTCCTCGATGTGGCCCGTGCGCTCGGGGCGGCGGGACTGGTGCACTGCGGTATGGCTAAACCGTGGTCGCGCGTGGTGATCGAGAAACCCTTCGGACGCGACCGTGAGAGTTCGGATGAACTGGTGCGCGAGATGGGCAAGGTCTTCCGCGAGGCGCAGACGTTCCGCATCGACCACTACCTAGGCAAGGAGGTGATCCAGAACCTGATGGTGCTGCGCTTCGCCAACCGGGTCTTCGAGCCGGTATGGAACCGCGAGTACATCGACAGCGTCCAGATCTCCTGGAAGGAGGATCTGAGCGTCGAGGGCCGCGGCGGTTATTTCGACCGCTACGGCATCGTGCGCGACGTGATGCAGAACCACCTGCTGCAGATCCTGGCCCTGGTGGCGATGGAGCCGGCGACGCGGCTGGATGCCGGACACATCTGCAATGAGAAGATCCGCGTGCTGCGCTGTATCGCCCCGCTGGAAATCGACGATATCGCGCTTGGGCAATACCGTGCAGGCGAATGGAAAGGACGAAAGGAAAAAGGCTATCTGGAGGATGAGCAGGTGCCGGACGACTCGATCACACCGACCTTCGCGGCCGCCTTGCTCAAGGTCGACAATGACCGTTGGCGTGGTGTGCCTTTCCTGATCCGGGCCGGCAAGGGACTCGAGACGCGCGAGACGGAAATACGGCTGCGCTTTAAACCGGAAGAGGCAACGCTGTTTGCTGGATTACCACCCGGATCGCCGAATGAACTGGTCATCCGGGTGCAGCCGGATGAGTCCATCCGGCTGCATGTCATGACCAAGGTGCCGGGGATGGGCATGAAGCTCAAGCGCACCGAACTTAACCTCAGCTACCAGGACGCGTTCGACGAGCTTATCCCGGACGCCTACGAGAGCCTGCTGGTGGATGTCATCCGTGGCGACAAGAGTCTGTTTATCCGCAAGGACGAGCTCGCTGCCGCCTGGAATATCTTTACGCCCGTGTTGCGGGCGATCGAGTCGCGTGGCGAACGTCCGGAGCCCTACGTCTTCGGTAGCCGCGGCACCGCCGGAGCCGAGGCCCTGGCCGCCCGGGCCGGCGTAAAGGGCGAGTAGAATGCAGAAAACTGGAGGGACGGGTTCCACCCCGTCCGCCGCGTTGTAAGCCGATCCTGTAATGGCTATTGAGGGAGCCCAATAAATGAATCTGATTTATCGTGAATTGGCCACGCGCGCGGCATTGGAGCGCGAAGCGCTGGCACTGCTGAAAGAGGCGTTCTTTGCCCCGTCGTCCGCGCCACGCGCGCTGATGCTGACCGGTGGAAGCACCCCCTTCGGCGTTTATGCCGCCTTGGCGGCGGCGGGTGGCCGGGCGGCCGACGGCTTGCACGTGTTCCTGAGCGACGACCGCCATGTGCCGCTGGATTCGCGGGAGAGCAACTACGGGCGGTTGTCGCCGACGCTCGATGCGCTAGGGGTAAGTGAACGGTTGTTTATCGACCCGGCCGTGCCGGTCGCCGTCGCCGCGGAACGTTATGACCGCGCGCTGGACGCCCTGCTCGGTGGTGATATGGCCTTCCCGCTCGGCATTCTCGGACTGGGTTCCGATGGGCATGTCGCTTCGCTCTTCTCGGTCGCGCACGTGAAGGAAGCCGCAGGACACCGCGCGATCGCGGTACGGCGTCCGGATGGCATGAACGGGGTCTCGACGACTCCGTCGGTACTCTGCGCGGCGCGGCGACTGGTCTTCTGGGTCGCCGGACCGGAGAAGCGCGAGGCGGTCGAGGCGTTGCGGCACAAGCCGTCGAGCATACCGGCCGGATTAGCACTTGCCGCCGCCCCCCTGGTTGAATTATGGTATACGCCGTACTGAGGCAAAGTCGAAAGTCGAAATAGATCGCCGACCAAACCCCGGCGTCGGGCGTCGGGTGTCGTGCGTCCTTGGGAAAAGCAGAAAGTAGAAATTGGCAAAGCAGAAATTGGAAGGAGCAGATATGACGGATTCGAAGAAGTGCGGGACCTGTGGCGGCCATCACGGCCATCTGTGTGTGCTGGTATGTGAAGGCAAGCTGGACGAGGTGCGGGAACTGGTGCAAAACCCCAAATTCATCTGCTTCAACTGCGGGCGCGTGGCCGATGAGGCGCACAACCTCTGCAACCCGATGCCGCTGAATGATAAGTAGAAGGTAGGAACGATGAGACGAGTTGTGCTTGTGCTCGCAGGTTTGCTGGCTTGTTCTGTGGCGATGGCCGATGGCAGCGGGGATGCCGTGCTCGATGGCTTCATTCGCGAGGCACTGGAGCGTAATCCGGGGATTCGCGCCATGTCGTACCGCGTGGCGGCCTCGCAGGCCGTTGTCCGTCAGGCGCACTCGTCCCGCTTGCCGCGGCTGGATGCCTCGGCAGCCTATATGATCACCGACAACGCGCCGCAGGCGTTCATGATGAAGCTCAACCAACGGCAGTTGGATATGGGGGCACCCGGGGTTGATTTCAATGCGCCGGACGATACGGAGAATATCCGGCTGAGTCTGGGGCTCAAATACCGCCTGTACGACGGCGCCCGTGGGGCGCGGATCGGCGGTGCCGGCATCAGTGGGCAGATCGCGGGCGCGCAGGAACAGGCCGTGCGCAACACGCTAATCCATGAGGTGACGCGCGGCTACTACCAAGTGCTCGAGGCGCAGGCATTCGTGTCGGTGCAGACCGCCGCGCTGGCCAGCCTGGAGGAGAGCCTGCGGGTGGCTGGCGAACGGTTTGCGTCCGGCAGTGCCGTCAAGACCGATGTCCTGAACCTGGAGGTGCAGACCGCTCAAGCGCGCGAGAACCTGATCCGCGCCCGCAATGGCGTTCAATTGGCGATTGCCGCGCTCAATACCGCCATCGGCAACGAGGCCGTCAGTGAGGAGGGGTTGCCGACCCCCACACTCCAGCCTGTCGCGCCCGATCCCGTTCCGGTGGATGCCGAACTGGCACGGCCGGAAATGCGGATTGGTGAACTCCAGGCCCAGGCCGCCGCCTGGGGACTGAAGGCGGTGCGCCGCGAACGCGGCCCCGTACTGAATGCCTTCGGCAGTGCCGACTGGGATAGCGAGGATTTGAGCGATACCGAGCGCAGCTATACGGCCGGGGTAGCGCTGGAGTGGCAATGGTTTTCCGGCTTTGAGAAGGGGGCCAAGGTTGACGAGGCGCGGCAGTTGCTGCAGGCCGCCGAGGCCGGGCGGGAACAGGTGCGTCGCGAGCTGGCGCTCGACCGTCGGCAGGCGACCCTGGCGCTGGAGGAGGCCTGGGCACGGTTGCAGGTGACCTCCCGGGCGGTCGGCAGCGCGGAAGAAGCCCTGCGCATCACGCGGGCGCAATACACCGAAGGGGCCGCCGAGATCTCGGTGCTCCTGGTGGCGGAACTGGGCCTGACCGAAACCCGCATGCGCGACACGGCGGCAAATTACGACTACCAGATCGCCAGATCAAACCTCGCCCGCGCCATGGGGACACTGGTCACGCGGTATTGATGGAGGGACGGGTTCCACCCCGTCCGCAGTGTTGTAAGCCAGCGTTGATGAATCAAGGAGACAGAAAGAAATGAACAATAGAGCAAAAATGACTGCACTGGCGAAAATCGCCGGGGGCGTGCTGGGATTGGTGGTCATCGTGGTGTGGACGGCAGGGCTCTTGCGCGCCAAGCAGGCTCCGGGCAAGCTGGACGCCCAGGTTGGTGAACCGCTGCCAGCGGGGGCGGTGGTGCATACGGTTGAAGCCGCGACCGTGCCGACGCGCGTCTCCCTGCCGGGCACGGTCAGTTCCGAGCGCATGATCAACCTCAGCGCGCGGCTGCCCGCCTATGTCGAGGATGTGCGGGTCAGCGCCGGCTCACCCGTGCGCGAGGGCGACGTGTTGATCGCACTCGACCAGCGCGAACTCGTCAAACAACTGGAGGCGGCCGAGGCCCAGCTGGCTCTGGCGGAAACAGGCTACCAGCGGGCCAAACGGCTGCTTGAGACCAACGCCACCACGCAGCAGGCCTTCGAGGCTGCCGAGTCTGGCTACAAGTCGGCTTCGGCGGCCGTGGACCAGGTCAAGGTGATGCTGACCTACACGCGCATCACCGCCCCGCTGGATGGCGTGGTCACCGACCGGTTTGTCGAGGCGGGCGACCTCGCCAGTCCGGGACAGGTGCTGGTCTCCGTGTATGACCCCGCGCGCCTGCGGCTGGAAGTCCCCGTGCCGGCGCGGCTGATCAGCCATTTCCCGGTTGGGCGCAAGGTCGATGTAAAGCTGGATCTGGGCGATACCCCCGTCAAGGGGAGCGTGACCGAGGTGGTCAGCGCGTTCGATCCGGTGACACGCACACGACGGATCAAGGTGCATTTGGATGAGGTGCCGGACGCCGCTGTGCTGCCCGGAATGTACGGTCAGGTGCTGTTGGATGTCGAGCCGCATGCGACCGTGCTGCTGCCGGTGGCGGCGGTGATGCGGATCGGCCAGCTCGAGTCGGTGCAGATGGTCCGCGACGGACGCGTTTTTCGTCGGCTGGTGCGCACAGGACCGCAGCATGACGGGCAGGTCGAGATCCTGTCCGGCCTGGCGGCCGGCGAACACGTATTGCGGCCTGGTGCGACGACCGAGAACTGAAATTGTCAAAAAAACTACGGAACACACGGAATACTCAAAAAATAATCATCGAAGGAATAAATGTAGCCACATAAAGGCACATAAAATACAAGAAATGCAGCATGTTTTGTGTCTTTTGTGCTTTTTGTGGCTATCACTTACTGTGCTTTAGGGGGGGGGATGTATTCTGTGTATTCTGCGTATTCCGTGGTTAAAACATGGCGTTGCTAGAATTGAAGTTTTGGGGAATTATGACATGAGCAGCGAGAAACAGTCTTTTTTTGTCGGTGTTGTCGCCGGTTTCCTGCGCGGCAATATGCCCATCCTGATCATTATTGCCAGCCTGATCGCCGGGGTGCTGGCGCTTTCGGTCACCCCGCGCGAGGAGGACCCCCAGATTGTCGTCCCGCTGGCGGATGTGCTCATCAGCTATCCCGGCGGTAGTGCCGAGCAGGTCGAGCGCCTGGTCTCGTCGCGGCTCGAACGTATGCTCTACCAGATCGACGGCGTCGAGTACGTCTATTCCGTCTCGCAGCCGGGAATGGCGGTCGTCACCGTCCGCTTCTATGTCGGCGAGGACCGTGAGGACAGCCTGCTCAAGCTCTATAACAAGATCAGCCAGAATATGGACCGGGTCACCCCCGGCGTCACGGGCTGGGTGGTCAAACCGATCGAGATCGATGACGTCCCGATCGTCAATGCCGTGCTCTATAGCGAGAAGGTCGATTCGCACGGGCTCTACCGCATCGCCGAGGAGGTTGTGGGCAAACTCCAGCGTATCCCCGACAGTGCCCGCATCTCGATCCACGGCGGCGAACCGCGCGTGGTGACCGTTTATCTGGATGCCGACCGCTTGAGCGGGTACGGGCTGTCGGTACAGGCCGTGGCCGGGGCACTGCAAGGGGCGAATGCCCAGATGGCCAGCGGTTCGTTCGAACGCGCCGACCGTGTCTATGAGGTGGAAGCGGGACCGTTCCTGCAGTCGGTCGATGATGTGCGCGGCCTGATGGTGGGACTGTTCGAGGACCGACCGGTCTACTTGCGCGATGTTGCCGATGTCCAGGACGGCGCGCGCGAGCACACGGTCTGTAGCCGGTTCTCGACAGGACCGGCCGACGGGGGACCGGTGGTCCGGGGCGCGCCGGCGGTGACCGTCGCCGTCTCCAAACGACGCGGCAGCAACGCGGTGCGGGTGGCACGCGATGTGCAGGACGCGCTCGACGGACTCAAGGGAAGCCTCATTCCCGAACACGTCCAGGTCAGCATCACCCGCGACTATGGCGAGACCGCCAACGACAAGGTCAATAACCTCGTCAGCAGCCTTGGCCTCGCGATCCTGACCGTCATCGGGTTGCTGGCGCTGACCATGAGCTGGCGCGAGGGCCTGATCGTGGCCATGGCGGTACCGATAACCTACTCGCTGACGTTGCTTTGCAACTACCTGCTCGGCTACACGATCAACCGCGTGACGCTCTTCGCCCTGATCCTCGCCCTCGGCTTGCTGGTCGATGATCCGATCGCCGGCGTCGAGAATATCGAGCGCCATTTCAAGGCGGCGGTATTGCCAAAGAAGGATGCCGTCGTGGCGGCGATGCGCGAGATCATGGCGCCGGTTCTGCTTTCGACCCTGGCGATCATGATCGCCTTCACGCCGATGTTCTTCATCACCGGCATGATGGGCCCCTACATGAAGCCGATGGCCATGAACGTGCCGGTGGCCGTCATGATGTCCACTGTCGTGGCTCTGACGGTCACCCCTTGGTTGGCCCTCAAACTGCTCAAGTACGGCGGAGGCCACAAGGAAGATGGCGCGGCCGCCGAGGATATCCGCCAGACGCGGCTTTACCGGGTCTACACGCGACTGGTTGGCCCCTTCATTGATTCACGACGCCGCAGTGTGGTGCTGCTCTGGTTCGTGACCGCGCTGTTCGCCGGGGCGATGGCGCTGACCTTTACCGGGCTGGTCCCGCTCAAGATGCTGCCGTTCGACAACAAGAACGAGTTCCAGATCCTGGTCGACATGCCCGAGGGGACGACGCTGGAGCGCACCGATGCCGTCATCCGCGAGGTCGAGACCTATCTGCACAGCGTACCGGAAATAACCGCCTTCACGTCGATCGCCGGCACCAGCTCGCCGATGGATTTCAACGGGATGGTGCGGCACTACTACATGCGTGAGGGAGCCCATCTGGGCGATATCCGCATCAACCTGCTGCACCGCGACCGGCGTGTGGCCAGCAGTCATGAACTGGTTCTGCGGCTGCGGAGCGATATCGAGGCGATCGCCGCGCGCAACGGCGCGTCGCTCAAGCTCATCGAGCTTCCGCCGGGTCCGCCGGTGCTGTCGACGATCGTGGGCGAGATCTATGGCCAATCACACCATCGCTATATCGACCTGATCGAGGCGGCCGCGCTCGTGCAGGATCGCATGGCACAGGAACCCGGGCTCGTGGACCTCGACAGCACGGTCGAGGCGGCGCGCACGCGCTTCTTCTTCGAGGTCGATCGCGAGAAGGCCGGCCGTAACGGCATCCAGACCGCCGATGTGGTCGATACCGTGCGCACGGCTTTGGACGGTAAAATAGCTGGTATTGTGGATGTCCCGACCGAGCGTAACGAGCTACCAATCCTCCTGCGCTTGCCGCGCGCCGACCGCTCGTCGACCACACTGCTCGAGACGCTGCCGATCAGCGGCCGTGCAGGCAACCGTGTGCAGCTTGGCGAGCTCGGCGCGTTCCGCGAGATGCCGGTCGAGCAGGCCATCTACCATAAGAATATGGAGCCGGTGGTTTACGTGACCAGCGAGATCGCCGGACGTGGCCCGGCCTATGCGATCCTTGGTCTCCAATCGCATTTCAAGCGCCATCCGCTGCCCGACGGGCTCCGTGTCAACTGGCGTGGCGAGGGGGAATGGAAGATCACGCTTGACGTGTTCCGCGACCTGGGTATCGCCTTTTCGATCGCCTTACTTGGCATCTATGTGCTGCTGGTCTACGAGACCGCCTCGTTCCTGCTGCCGGTCGTGATCATGCTTTCCATTCCTCTGACCATGATCGGTATCATGCCTGGATTCTGGCTGCTGAACGTGCTGGTCGACCGACCGGTCGGCGGGTTTGGCAACCCAGTCTTTTTTACCGCCACGGCGATGATCGGCATGATCGCGCTCAGCGGCATTGTCGTGCGCAACGCGATCGTGCTGATCGACTTCATCGGCCAGGCCCGCGAGAAGGGCCAGGATCTGCGCGAGGCTATCGTCTCGGCGGGTGCAGTGCGCCTGCGGCCGATCATGTTGACCGCCGGCACGACCCTGCTCGGGGCATGGCCGATCACCTTCGACCCGATCTTCAGCGGCCTGGCTTGGGCGATTATCTTCGGGCTGCTGATCTCGACACTCTTTACGCTGGTGGTGATTCCGGTTGTATACAACATGATATTCGCCCAGCGGGTGTCGTGTTTCAAGGCAGGAGAGGAGGCAGCATGCGAACGAGAAATGTAACGGACTGGATACATGTGATCGCGGGACTTTTTATCATGGGCAGCCTGGCGCTGGGGCACTTTGTAAGCCCCTGGTGGTATTGGTTCACCGCCTTTGTGGGGCTCAATCTCTTCCAGTTCGGTTTCACCGGCTTCTGCCCACTGGCGCTTATTTTGGGCCGCTGTGGCGTCCGTGCCGATACGCATTGAATCCTGCTCAGTCTGCGATACGGGTCGCCTTGCCGCGCTGTCGCACGGCTTGCCTCCAGGAGTCGGCCGGCAGATCGATACGGAATGCATCAGCGGTTTTCATCATGATCATCGCCCCGTCGTCAGCGAGAATTCCTCTCAGTTCGGAGGTCGATGGATTATGGGATACAAGCGCGACGCATTGATGCGAATCCGGCAGGGCGGCGATGGTATGGAGCAGCGCGGTGTAACTTCCCACGTAGAATGCATGCTCGGCACGGATGTCGGCATCGGCAAGCCCGATGGCGCTGGCGATCAGGCGGGCGGTTTCACTCGTGCGCACGGCATCGCTGCAGACCATCAGCGTCGGCAGCGGGGGCTGCTGCAGCAAGGCCTTGGCGGTGGCAAGCGCCTCGCGTTCGCCGGTTTTTGACAGTGGCCGGTCGAAATCACGCAGGCCGGGGTGGCCGTGTTTCGCGTCCGCGTGGCGTATCAGGATCAGCTGCTTCACAGGCTCAGCTCCGCGATTTCGGCCTCAAGCCGTCCGATCTTGTCTTGGAGCCGCTGGCTTTCCTCAATCTTCTTTGTTTTCAGGCGCTGCTTGCGCTCGCTCTCCTCGTCGGTGTCGTAGCGGATGCAGGGGCGCAGGATCGAGACCGCGAATGCCTCGGTGGGGTCATCGTTGAACGAGACGGTCTCCGGTGTGGCGATGATCAGCACTTCGTTATGCCGGAACAGTTCGGCCAGGCCACTGAGCGTGTCGGCCGCCGTGCCGAGTCGTTCCATCTTGCGCACGATCACGCGCTTGACGATCCCGTTTTCAACCGCGCTGATCAGGGCTGCCAGGGCCGGACGCGTCTGGCGCGCGTCGTTCTCGAAAACCCAGCAGGCGGGTGGCGTGTCGCCGGGGTAGTCGATATCGGAGAAGACATGCTGGTCGGCAATGGTCAGGCCATGCTTGCGGGCCAGATCGCGCGCCTGCTCCTCCTGCCGCTGCAACGAGAAGGCATGGTGCCCCTTGTCGTGCCGCCAGGTCCGCATATAAATTGCCGCTTTCATACCGGTAAATGTAGTCTTCCCTGCCTCCGGATTCAAGCGCATAGATTCGCAACAGCAGCGGGTGTCAATGAAGGTTGATTGCCTTCGGATCCGGCATGCCGGACGAGCCGTAATTTCATGCGTTTGGTGTCCTCATTCCGCTCGGTCTCCGGGGAGTTTGATGATGGCGTGGAAAGCGGCTTTTGCTTTGCCTTGCCGATCAAACAGTAGCGGGTAGTTGGTGCGGCCTCTGATTGGCCAACTGTTGAGCCAGGAGTATTGGTCTGTCGGACCCCAGAAGGTGACCCGCTTGATCTTGTCGCTGTGTTTCAGGAAAACCGCGAAAATATCGGCGTACCGTTTTGCGAGTTGCTTCTGGACTTCGTCCGGCAGTCCGTCTTTATAAGGGTCGAGTTTTGGATCCTGTGCAAGTTGCAGTTTTATGTCGGCATTGCCGCTCCACATCCTGGGATGGCGAGGCAGGACATCGATATCGAGCTCGGTGATGTGGACGTCAACGCCGGTGGCGGCAAACGCAACGATGCTTCTCTCGATCTCTGCGATCGATGGACCATTCAGGGACCAGTGTCCTTGCATACCGACACCGTCAATGCGGATCCCCTTTGCCTTTAGTTTACGCACCATCGCAACGACGGCATTTCGCCTGCCGTTGGCGGTCATGGAATAATCGTTGTAGAGGAGTGCCACATCGGCGGGCAGTTCCTCGCCGGAAATTCGGAAGGCCTGTTCGATGAAGTCGTCGCCAATGATCTGGGTCCATTTGCTGTCGCGAAGCGTCCCGTTGTCCTCGATGGCTTCGTTGACCACATCCCAGGCCTGAATCTGGCCTTTGTAGCGTTTGGCGACATAGCGGACGCGTTCACGCATGCGTGCGAGAAGGTGTTCGCGGCTGGCGGGGGCACCGTTTGCATCCTTGAACACCCAGTCGGGTGTCTGGTTATGCCAGAAGAGGACGTGTCCGACAATGTACATGTTGTTGTGCATGCCAAATGCAACAAACTGGTCGGCGGGTTCGGTCCTGTATGTTTGCGGTTGAGGGTGGAATCGCGCCCATTTCATTTCGTTGCCGGCTGTGATCGAGTTAAAGTGACTGGCAATCAGGCGCAATGTGCCTTGTCCCGCTTCCTGCATGACCGGGCTACCAAACGAAGCCCCAATATGAAAATAATCCTGGTAGGCCTGTTTCAAGGTCATATCTGCTCCGAGGGTTGGAATGGCTACGAGTGCGGCGGCGAGTACGGTCAGAATGATTTTTCCTATGTGCATGTTGATTCTTTCTTTTGTGTGTCCACCCTTTGGAGGCTCTTGCAAAACCCCTCGCCGTGCCCGCTTGAAGCCGGGCACGGCGAGGGGGTTTGTAAAGTATAATGCTTCAGCTCCGAATTACCGGAACGTCTGACCTATGCTCCCCGCCCTTGTTTCCTAAAGGCCGTACCATGCCGCCGCAAAACCCGATGCGCGGATACTAGCTCGAATGCCTGTGATTTCCAATCAT
>CAZOXS010000341.1:0-8931 GCA_964583785.1 uncultured Victivallales bacterium | reverse complement strand
ATCAAGGACGGGGAACTCGGCGACAGCCCGACAGACCAGATCGTGGCGGCGCAACTGGCTGTTGACGGTCGCGGCGCCAACCCCAAACACCCTGAATTCAAGGGCAATGTCGCAACTGTAGACACCCGCAAATTCTACGGTGGTGGCAGCGCGAACAGCCACTATGGCGGCAATGGCGAATTCATCATGCAGGTGGGAGACGAAATGGGCAAAGCCATGGCTGAATTGCTCAAGCAGCAGAAATAATTCCGTTTCCGAGTGAGAAAAGTGCCACCACCGTGCTCGTGCCCGTCTCCAGATCCACCACGCAGACATCCCCGGCCTCGCCGGGGTCTGGGTGACGGTCCTCGAAGGGCATCTCGAACACCGACAGATAACGCCCCGAAGGACTGATCGACGAGGGGTCGAAGAAGCGATGCATGCAACCGCCCCGGTCGGGCGTCACACACCACACCGGAACCTTCGGTTCAAAATCCGTATACCGGGGAAACCATCGATCCAAATTCATCATACAACCCCTCCAGCATTATAGCCACGCCCGTAAATCCGGCAAAACATGCTGATGAAGCAGGATGCCGCACAGCAACAGGAACAGTGTGGCCGAAACCAGCTTCACCATCATTGCATGCCGCTGCAGCCAACGGACAAAGTTCTCGCTGCGCATCCCTCCGATCGCCAGCCCGAAAATCACAAACAAGGGGGCCACAAAGGCCACATTATACAAGACCAGATAGCCTGCCGCGTCTGCAACCCGATTGCCTGTACGCAGCATGTAATGGATCGCGGGAAGATACGCCTGCCCCGTGCAGGCCAGTTCCAGCACCGAAATCGCAACGCCGGTCAGGGCGGCGGCCATCACAAACCGCGGCTGGCGGGCCTGGGTGCGGATGACGCGGTGCATCTGGCTTTTGATCAAGCCGGGAAGCTGCAGGGTCATCGCATGCATCCGCCCCCGTGAACATAGCCAGGCATCGTGCAGGCTCAGCAGCGCCAGCACCAGCGTCAAGAGGGCCATCACCCAGTTCAGGACCGCCCCTGCCCACCGTAACGCACCCAGACGGGCAATCACTTCGCCGAGGCCAAACCCGAGTGCCAGATAGGTCACGAATACCGCGGCAATGAACGCCAGCGATACCTCGGCGATCTGCCGCGGCGAACGTTTGGTGACCTGAAGATACGAAATGAAGAAAATAATCGCCGCAAAGGCACAGGGGTTGACACTGTCGCTGATGGCATAGGCCAGCAACAGCAGGATACTGACCTCCGCGAACCGCTCCTCGATCGCACGGGCCGCCTCGTCCGTATCCGCATCGCTCACCGCACGCCACTCGGCGACCGGGACGCCAGCGGACGCGGCAATCAAACTGCCGATGCGATCCGTGCTGAATTCCTTCCGGATGATATAGCCACCCCCGGCGAAGATCGCCGGCGTCACCCCTTGTTCCGACGGGGGCACGCGGAAACGCGAGCTGAGCACCTGGTTGAGCCGCATGGCATCGGGTTGCTTGATCTCGTGCATTTCGATCGTCAGCTCCGGAATCGCATCGGTAAGTTGATCCAGCATCACGCGCACCTGCTCGCATTCCCGGCAACCGGCGGTCGTGAAATACACCGCGTGCAGGGACTTCTCGCGGGGGGCTTCCGCCGAGATCTCGAGAAACAGGGGTGCATTGGTCGTCGCGGTCCGGTTGTCCGGCAGCTGCAAGGTCTGCAGCTGGGCGAACGAAGGGTCCTCATCCGCCTGACCGAAGCGGGTGCGCAACCGTTCCAAGCTGCTATCGGCATAATCGGAGGCTTCCAGGTATGGCAGCAGAACCGCGAACGGCTTGCCGAGTTCCTGGGCATTCGACATCATGAATCCGGCAATCCGCCCCGCCACGGCCTTGCGGTCAGGGAAGGCGTTCGCGGCATCAACCAGGGCCTGAATGTCGACATACTGCCGATTCACCATCAGGCAGAACAGGCTTTCGAAACGGACGCTAAGGACAGGGTCGCCACTCAGCTTGCGCAGCGCGTCACGCACCGGGGCAGGCATGGCGGAACGCCGCGATCCATAATCGGATCCCCCATAGTAATAATAGTCTTCCCCACCGGCACGCAGGGGCGTATCCTTGTCCAGGAAATGAACCCAGGCCGTGTACTGGGACGTATAAACGGCAGGCAGCACGGCCCGCACCCATTCGGACGAATCGGCAACCACGCGGTCAATGTCCTTCTCGAAACGGGACGAATCGAGCTTGCCGAGCGCATACCAGGCCGCCCGTCGCTGAAAAGGATCCGCCGCATCAAGGAACGGCAATAGCCGGGAGGCATCCGAACGGCTGCCGCATTCCCCCAGCAAAAGCAGTCCCGCATTCTGCATAATGGGCGCGTCGGCGTAGGCCAGCAGGTTGATGGCCTGATCCCTCAGGCGACGACTCAACTCGGGATGATTCCGCAGGTTGTGCTTGCGGTTGGCGATCAGTTCCATAATGGTCAGGCGTCCGTCCGGTTGCCTTACCGCGGCAAACATGCGGCTAATCCCGATTGGGCTGTTGTACAGCACGGCAACGGCCGCCTCACGCACGGAGGGAGCTGGATCGTCAAGCAAGCGCAGTAGGGTCGCAAAACCCTCGCGATGACGAATCCGTCCCAGCGCCCTCGCAATGTCCGCGCGTTGGGCCGATGTCCGGTCCATCGTCGCAACGGTCAACTCGGGAATACTGCGCGCATCCGATTGGCCGGCCAACCAGAGCGCGGCAACCAGGCGCACGTCGGCCGCCTCGTCCTGCAGGCAGTCGATGGCTGCCGCCATGACCCCGTCCCAGACTGGCCGTTGCGGACTGACACTCGCTGCCGGTTTGGCGCCGCCTCGAAACGCGCTGACCAGCGATCCGATGAAGGAACCACCGGCAGACGGCACACTAACGACCTCTACCACAGGCGTATCCGGCGTAACCGCCTCAAAGGCGGCAAACACATCATCGACCGTACTTCCGGCGACCTGATTGGACTCGCTGGCGCTCGCCGGTGGCGCATCCACGTCGGCAAACGCGGCAAACAGGTCATCCACCGGCGATTCCTCAGGGGGCGGGCTCGCCTGATCGCCACTGGGGACAGGGTCCGCAAACGCGGCGAAAACGGCATCGGCCGCTGATGGCTGACGTCCTTCTGCCGACTGCGCCAGGGGCGCATCCTGTCGCCCGGCCTTGCCTTCGTCAGTCTCGTCCTCGAAGCCGACATCCACCATCGCCTCATCGGAATAATAGCGCGACCGCGCGCTCAGCGCATCAAGCACGACCAGTCGCTTTGCGCGGTCCCCGGATGCCAGGGCCTTCACCACCAGCGGCATGTATTGGCCATACTCGCCCACCTGCGCCGCCACAATCGACAGGGCGATACAGGCGATATCGCTGTTTGCGTGATCGCACAATGCCGCCGCCATCGGCAGACCGGAGCTACCGGCGTCCTTCAGCCCCTGCACAACGGCAAAGAGCGTATCATCGGCCAAGGTCGGCAGCGTGCCCTGGAACTCGGCAGGCAACGGTAGCTCCATTTCCCCGAACGCCGAGATAACCGGGCCCTTGAGTGCGTCGTCCTGCATGAAGACGTCCTTGAGCGCGGCGGCACTATCCTTGACGCCAAGCGCAGCCAACGCATTTACCGCCGCAAAGCGGACATAGTCGTCAGCATCCTGCTTCAGCAGCGCCAGAATAGGATCGGCAAGCGTCTTGAGGCGCAGCTTGCCGGCCGTTTCGAGCGCGGCAACCCGGACCCGCCAGCGGGGATCCTTCAGTCCTGCGGCGACGGCATCCGCAGGGTCGCGGCTTTCCATGCGGGCAACGCTTTCAAACGCGGTCACCGCCAGATTCTCATCCGCATGCGACAGGAACGGCACCAGCAGCAGCAATGCGGCTTGCGACTTGATGCCACCGAGCCCCCGCAGAACCGCATGCTGCACATGACGGTTGCTTTCGGACATCAGCAACCGTCCCAGGTCCGGCAAGGCTCGTCGCTTGCCTGCGGCGATCATCGTGTCCGCAGCGGTCTCGCGTATCATCGGATCAGGATCGCCAAGAAACTCACGCAGAATCGGAAGGGCCTTGACGCCGAGCGCGGCCAGCGCCCCGAGCACCTTCATCCGCGCATCGGGATTGCCGAACACAAGCCGGTGCGCGGTCTCCTCCGCAGGCAGCGGACCATTCGACGGCAGATACAGCGTGTATTGAACCACGCGGATGCGTGCCCTGGCATCATTCGGCAGTTCCGGAGACGTGGCCAGCAACTCGGCCAGCGCCGTGGCGACCGGCTGCCCACCCTGCCCCAGCAGACGCATGGCACGCCGAGAACGCTCGCGGTCGTCGGATACCAGATCCTGCACCAGTCTGGCAATGCTGCCGCTATCCAGACTGGCATAAACCGTCTCAACCCGCCCCGTGACGCCACCGGCCCACGCCGTCCAGCGGCTGAGTGCCTCCGATTGCACCGGACTGCTGAACGTTTCCGTTTTCCAGATATCATAGCCATAGGAGGTCCCCGCCAATTCCTCCAGCAGATCCAGGGCCCCTGCACGCACCGCCAGCCTGGGATGCTTGAGCAGATCGACCACCGTATGGGCAGGGAACGGATTGAGTCCCAAAAGCCGCGCACGAATCTCGTCACGCAAGGGGGGGCGGCCAAAGGCCGTCAGCACGGACGGCCAATCCTCGGGAAGCAAATTGCCGCCCGACAGGATTTTCAGAACATCCTGATCCGGGATCGCCGCGGCCCGGACAAGTTCGGGGTTCAGAACGGGCTCGAGCAGCGCACGCAGCCCCTTGGCATCCACATAGCCCGCGTGCCCCGTCCGTGCCCGCCCGTCGTTCATCAGGACCAGCAGCGCAGGAACCCCGCGAACCCCATATTGTGCCGCCGTCTCGCGATCGACGGTGGTATCGATCTCGACGAGCACAAACGCCCCCAGCAGCTCCGCCAACGCCGGGTCCTGGAGCACCTGTCCCTTGAGACGCAGGCACCAGGGGCAATCCGGGGAGGAGAAGAAGACCAGCACCGGACGGTACTCCACCGTCGCCAGCGTCAGTCCCGCCTCCAGATCGCTGAACCAGGTCGGCTTCACTATTTCAGACAATCGTGTCAAGGCGTTGGTCCCGACGGCAGCCTTCGGCCGTTCCAACGCCGCCTGCAAATGCCCGTTCACCAGCAGCAAGAGTCCCAAGGCAATCCGTGCTATCGTGATGCAGCGCTTCGCGTCTCTACATATCCGATCAAACGGTCTCGACTCACCATTGTTCATAGCGTGGTCCGCGAAGTTGGTTTACCAATTGAGAGAAACGATTCACTGACGATCAAATGACACCTATACTCCATTCCGTTGCTGCAAACCAGTTTTAAATCCGTCATTTAAACAGATTTGACTTGCCAGTTGCCGCCGTTTCGGTGAAGGTTTGCAAGGTATTCATCACGCTTGCAAAGGAGTCGTTTCATGCACATTACCCAGTGTCGTGTTGGTCTGTCGGTAGTGGTGGCGGGGTTGACCTTGCGTGCGCTGGCGCAGGAGCCGGTTCCGGACTACAGTCGCGGGTTTGCGAGCTTCTACGCCCTGGCGTTACCCGATGTCAAGGACGCGACATATGTCCGGCTGGACAAGCAGACAGCCCGACAGCAAGACGTTTTCAGGCGTTACGGCGAGCAGGGTCCCGATATCGGGGCGGCCTGGCTGATCAAGCGTCTGGGCGAGGACGGGGGCGAACTGCTGGTGGGCGGCATCAACCGACTGACCGTTATCTCCAAGCGTCAATGGCAGGATGAGCAGGAAGCCCGGATCAAAGCAGCGGCGGCAGCGCAAGCCGACGGCGGCACCATCGTCATGCACAGCGATGAAGACATGCAGGAGAATCGGCGCCTGCCCGGTTCCTTTGAACCGGCAGACGTCCAGGCGGACGCCACGCGGCTGGTGGACTTTCTCGCAGCCGCGGAATCCGAGGGGCGTGGCGGTTCGGACGCGCTGCAACGCCAGAGCGGCACGATTTTCCTGCTGGCGATTCACCTGCATCGCAGCGGTGCCACGAATGAAGCCAACCGCGCGGCGCATCTGCTGTTCCAGAAAGCGGGCGGGCAGCAGGCCGTCATCGAATCGGCCCTGAGCCAGCTTGCCGATTCCCAGTACGCCGACCTGTACCGGGCATTTATCGCCAATCGCGACTGGCAGGCCCTGCACAGTGGGATTGACGCGCTGGCCAAGCGGTTTGCCCGGGGCTGGCAGCGGCGTGACGCCGTGCTGCAGGCGGCCGGCATGATGGCCCCGCGACTGGCGGGTGCCCCCGCACCGTTGCAAGCCGAGGGACTGAGCGAAACGGACCAGGCCCTGACAGCCGAACTGGCAACGGCCACCACCATCCCGCGCCAGGCGGCGCAAGCGCTGCAACACTATAGCCAGTCACTCTGGATACTGCCCGGCACTACACCGCGCGGCATCTCGTCGGCCGCAAAGGCAGAAACGAACGTCCTGGATCGGATCAAGGCACGCGGCATGGAATCCATCCCGCTGCTGATCGCACTTTTGGACGATCCCTACCCCACCGTAATCGATAACCCGAGCGGCAACGTCAACAGCTTCACGCAGAATTCCTACTATTATTATTCGTCGGGCTCGCGATCACCGCAGCAGCAGGCGCGCATGATGGCGCAGCGCACGGCGCAGTACTATGCCAGTCTGCCGCGGCCGCTGACGCGTGGCGAGATTGCCGCCGCGCTGCTGCAGCAGGTGGTGCCGAGATCACAGGATGCCTTTCGCCAAATGCAGATGGAGGACGATGGCGAGAACAGCATGGCGGCACTGCGCGCGGCCGCGACCACCTGGTATGAGGCGAACAAGACAAAGCGCGGACTGGAGCTTGCCCTGGTGTATCTGGAGGATGATGCCGATGAGTATGCAGACGCGCAGAACGCCGTCCTGATGTACATCGCCCGCGAAGGCGGCACCAACGAGCAGGCCATTGTCGAGCAGAAGCTGCTGGCGCGCGACCCGGTGCAGGGGGCCTCCATGGCCATGCAGTATGCCCAGATACGCGGCGAAGCCGTCCGCCCTTTTGTCGAAACGTATATTACCCACCTCAAGACACCCGCCGCTGCGGCCGATCCGGCCGATGGCGAGGATGGCGACGCCGCGCTTTTCATCCGCAGCAGCGGGCGTGGAACGGGTGGCAACGAGGCCTGGACGAAACAGATGATCAAGCAGTTCGAGACCTTGCTTGAGAACGCGACTCTCGCGGACCTTGTCGAGAGTCTCGTCAGCGGCGAGAAAAAACCCAACGCGGTATCCCAGGTCCTGCATCGGGCCATTGCCGGGGAAACACCGTCGAAGGCCGTGGAACTGCTGCTCGATGGCGCCATCCGGGCAAAAGACGTGACCACGACGATGACGTTGATCGGCATGATCCAGACCATTCCCTACAGCCGGCAGGCACGCGCCGCCTACGGTGGCATCCCCGAGCCGGAAACCGCGAAGCTTGAGATGCCCGCGCCTGCCGAGCACCGTGAACGCTGGCTGAAGCTGCTGGGCGACAGCCGCATGGCATCGGAAGAGGAGGCCGCCATGTGGGGCGCCAGCGCGCGCGAGCAGTACACGGTCGCCGCCATCACCGCCTACGCGATCGAAGCGTTGAGCGCCACCGCTCGCGAGGGAGTCACCGGCTACTACGGACACCGGGCGGAATCCTATACGCTTCTCGGGGCACGCCTGGTGCCGCTGATGATCCAGCGGGCGACGCTGCTGGTCGAGGGGAAGGACGAGTCCGCCCTGCCCCCGATGCCGGACGCGGCCAATGTCAGCCCGGAAGCGCGCCGCGCGCTGGCGGAAAAACTAATTGCCATGGACGCCCCCACTGCCCTGCGCGAGACACTTGACGGTCTCAGCATGGATGCCACCCTCGCCGTCATGGAGGAGGTGGACGAAAACGAGCCACTGCGTAACCACTTGGCACCGCTGGCCAGGATCATCAACACGGTCACCATCGAAGTCGGGGACGAGGCCCTCAAGGCCCGCTTTGAGGCGCTGAAGGGAACGCCATTCAAACGCAAAACCGGCGAGCAGCTCTTCGAGGCCATAAAGCAGCTTTCGCCGGGTGGTCAACCGGCCATCGAGGCCACGGCACAGCGCATGCCGGGATTTGACGGTTTCACGATCCTCATTCGCGAGGTCGGCAAAGGCAGGAGCATGCGCGCCTACATGGACTACTCGCACAGCGGAGTCAAGACTCCCATGCTTGTCGGCATGCTCTACGGGGAAGACGAACATGCCAACGGTCGCTGGAAACTTGAGCCCGTCGCCACGGAACCGACGCCGGCAGACGGCGCGAAGGCCACCCCCAGTGCGGCGGAAACCCGCCGGCAGAAACTGATCGAGATGATGGCGGCCTCCGGCCAGGAAATCCCACCCGAGGCCATCGCCATGCTCGAGCAGATGAGTGAGGCGGATCTGGAGGAGATGGACATTGACGAGGATGACATCTTTGACGAGGACGAGAACACCCGGTTCTGGGAGTCGCTGGACCGCATCTGCGGGGAAAAGGCGAATCCGGCCAGCCATATCATGCTCACCTTCGCCAGCACCGCCCCGAGCCTGGACGGCGACGAGAACGAGAATGAAGACGAGGACGATGGCATCTATTACGACAATATGATCTACGACTTATAACGCATAAACAAAGGAACCGGATATGAATGAGAACGCGACATTGGAGTGGGAGCAGGTACGCCAGCAGGTGGACGCCCTCAAGAAGGAGATCGCACGGGTCATTGTGGGCCAGGATGCGATTGTCGAATCAATGCTGGTAGCCCTGTTGTGCAATGGGCATTGCCTGATTGTGGGGTTACCGGGCCTGGCCAAGACCCTGCTGGTGAGCACGCTGGGACAGATCCTGGGGCTGAGTTTCAACCGCATCCAGTTCACCC
>CAZOXS010000340.1:0-5688 GCA_964583785.1 uncultured Victivallales bacterium | reverse complement strand
CCGTCCGAAATGGTCGCTGGTTCCGAAAATATTGCCTGAACTCTGAACCCCTGAACCCTGAACACTTACAACGCTTGGAATTGGCGATACGCCATGCTATATTATCGACTCATTTACTCAAACAATTTGCGATTAAGGAGCACGCCATCGAACTTGATTTCCTCGATCAGCCACTTGGTGAAACCCAGAGTCGAGTTCGGGTCGGTCTCGGGACCAACAGGGCGATTACGGGCACTTTCGTGGGGGAAGGTATTGAGGTAGTAGTGCATCCTCGGGTGATGCTTCGGCAGACCCTGCTCCCAATAGGTTTGCAGCCATTGGCGCTCGATCGAAGGAAGTTGTTTTGGCTGATATTTGATCGGGCCGTAATAGAAGACATACTCCTTGCCCTGTGCAAGGGTCCACTTCGCGCCTTTGATCACGGGTCCGGGCTTGGACCAGCCGGTTTCCAGCGGCCAGTGCCGGTTGAACTGGTGGCACTCGTAGGCAATCCCCTCGACCTTGTCCATAATCGGTTGGAAGCGTTTGTCTTCAGCGAAGAACGACGGATGCTCGACCATGATGATCAGCTTGTAGTTATCGTGCTTGGTCAACCCCTTCTTGTGAGCGTCCTTGAACATTGCGCGGATATCGTCCACATCCTTTTCGTAAAGAATCCGGGTGTCCTCCTTGAAAGGTCCCGGCTTGGCCTCCTTATGCCCCCGTTGGATAGCAAGCCGGTATTCACGGCAGATCAGGATGTGCTCGACGGCTCCACCCTTGGATTCCCAGTCGCGGATGGTCTTGATCAGACCGTTCTTTTCCGGATCCAGGTCATCACGCTTCGCATCCAATCCCCAATAATATTCAAAGAAGACCGTTCTGGTTTTGAAGTCGCCGTCCAGCCACCCCTTGACGACATCCAGATGATCGGCCACAAACGGATAATTCCCGGCCTGTTCCACATAGGTCGGCGTGCCGGCCCACGAGCCGCCATGATTGTGACTATGATCCAGCTCCGCCGATCTCGGCAGCGGACGCAACCCGACCAGCCCATGCGAGGCGGCGGCATGCACCGCCGTTGCACCAGTCACCATGCCAAGTACCGCGAACGCCAGCACCGTCACCATACTCGCATTATCGACAATCATGATCCGCTCCTTTTCCGTTGTCTATTGTTGGCTGATTGATAACTGACCGGAGGTGACCGGACTCCAGATCCGCAACCTGAATTGCAAACTATTTTACAACCGCGAGGTCGTTATATTATCCGCTTTCATCCGCATCCGTTCCAAGCTAAGTTACTGCCTGGCGATTTCCATGACAACATTCGACTTTCCAGAGGAACGCGGAACGCAACATGACCAAGCAAGACATCCATAAAAAGTTTATCCGGCAGCTTACGGCGGAGCTGGAGACAATCACGTCCGCGGCACGATCCTCGATTGCCACGGCCACCAGCGAGGCGCATCATGCCGAAGGGAAATACGACACCTTCAGCCTGGAAACATCCTACCTTGCCCGCGGCCAAGCCCGGCGCGTCGAGGAACTGCGCCAGGCGCTGGAGCGCCTGCACCTGATGCCAGTCAAAACGCTGGACGCCACGGCACCGGTGCAGCTAAGCGCACTGGTGCGCCTACAGGCCGCAAACGGCGAAAAGAGAGTGCTCTACTTCAGTGTGGCGGGCGGCGGCGAGCGTCTCCAGGCGGACGGCGAGGACATCGTCATCGTCACCTCCCAATCCCCCCTCGGACGCGCCGTTCTCGGGAACTCGGCAGGCGAACGTTTCACCATCAACCTTGCCGGCAACAACCAGACCTTCACGGTCATATCGGTGGAGTAACATTGCGTACGATCTGACGGCCAGCCCTATTCCGTGACCGGCGGAAGTTTCATTTCCTCCACCCAGACGCTCAGAGGGCCAATCGCCGGAATGAACCCATCAGGGTTCGAATTGCTCATCGGGAAGTTGGCGATAGCGATCGTCACCTTGCCGCCTTGGAACGCGTTCTGGAAATCGCTCCAGACATGACTGCCGCGAATCCCTTGCCGACGCCAGGCCGTCACGCCGTTCTTCTGTTCTGTCAGCAGCTGGCCATTGACGTAGATTGCATACCCCTCGCCCGAATTATCGTGAATGCTGCCTTCGAGCCGGATCCGATAACGGTAGCCATCCCTCAGCAGCGGTAACTCCAACGTCTTGCGCATCAACAGGACATCGTTCTCAACGATCGTGGCGGGTCTTGTGCGTTTCAGCGGATAGAGCGGATACTTGGCAATCCACGCGAGATTCGTCGGCACCATCTCCTCCATCTGCATGCCGAACGGGGCCGCACCGCTCTGCCAGCCGGCCTTCTTCGCATCAAATGCCGGCATGAACCAATTCTCTAATCCCGTCGGCAGGGTTATCTCCAGCGCGGGAGCATCCTTCGCGCCCTTGTTTTTCACAACGAGCTGTTCCTCGGCATCCCCTCCCTCCGTATTCACGGAAGGACCAGCCGGACTCGTTTTGTACGGGCTGTTCGGCAGGTCAAAACCGACGTAATCCCAAGTCATATCCTTAATGCTGCCGCCAAACGGTTTCCAATCGTAGGCATCAACTCCGGCCACTTGAAAATAGGCCACAACATCATCCAACGCATCATCGAGATACTCGGGCAATTTGGCCGGCTTGACCAGACCCTTGATGATCGCCTGCAATGACGGCTGCATCTTCGGATTGTTCACGAATCGCGGCAACATCCCGTCTAGCACCATCGGCTTGATGGCCGCCAGCGATGCCGCCACCTGCTCTGCCGTCGGCACTGGCCTTGCCGCCTCGGCAGCCAGCGCCGCGCCGGTCCGCGCCTCACGGTCCGACTCCGGAATCGCCGCCGCCTCGCCGCCCTGCAGCCGCACCATGGCCCGGCCCATCGCCTCGCCGGTCAGCAGGTAGGTCTCGGGATTGCGGTTATAGTGGTAATCCTGTCCGCGCGGCGACTCGTCCACCTCGCGCCAGAAATCGCGGGTATCCACCGAGGCCACCGTGCCGACCAACTCCGGATGCTGCACGGGATCGCCCACGGCCATCTGCGCCTCCCAGACGCCTTTCCACTGACCCTGGCCAAGCCGATACCCGTGGAAACCCACCGCGGCCACGACAACCGGCATTTTCGGTGCGTCGAGGTCTTTGCGCAAATCCTTGATCAGGTTGACGAGATTCTGCTCGTAGGCCTCCTTGGTCGACCCACCGTCCTTGTGTCCCTGTAACCAGCCGAAACCGGCGATCTCATATCCCTGCCCCGCATAACCCGGCACGATCTTGTCGAGATCTTCCAGCGTCTTGCGGACACCCTCGATCATCAGCCGGTACTCCAGCCCTTCCCACTCGCTTGGCGGCTCGGATCGGCCACTGGACGGCGGACGGAAGTCCCAGTTCAGCGAGCGATTGCCCATCGCGGTCTTGATCACCAGAACCTGCTCATCATGGAACGTGCCCATGACAAAACCAAAGCCCACTTCCGGACCGATGGATTTGCCGTTATTGGATGTTGCCGAGAGCAACGAGCTAGCCCGATCCGGGAACAGGCGCGGGTCCGTATAGGACACATCATGACGGGCAATCCAATTGCCTTCCTCGTCGATCAGGTACGGGAATTTGCCATCCTTCTTCGTCAAGGTCACGAGATCACCCTTGCCCGCCAGATCAACCTGCTCCATCCAGAAAGCGGCCGAGCCGCCATTGACATAAGTGATCTGGACCGGATAGCGTTTGCCTGCCTCGAGGTTGATCTTCGTGATGACGGGCTTCGTACCAGGCTCCCTGCGATACACCTCCTGGCCATTCACGACCGCGACCGCATGACTGCTGTCACCAAATCCAGCATGTACGGTATAAGTGCCTGTAGTCGGAACATCAATGAAGGCCTTTACAACCGGCGTGTGCGGGCCATCCAGCGATGGCAGCGCTTCCGCTGTGGTTCCGAGAGCCACTGTAGCGGTCTTAAAGGGTTTCAATTTGGAATAGTCCGCTTTCGGGTCATAAGCGCCCTCGTGGAGAGCGACCACGGCACCCTTCTGCGCGTTGGGGGCTGCCGACTGGTAAATCCCATGGGCAGCCAGCGCTGACACCCCGTTCCATATCCACTGGCAGGCCGATTTTTTGCGACTGCTGCCGACCGGCATGACGCCGGGCAGTACAGCGGGGTCCGCCGAGAGAAACACACTGGAATACTCGGACCTGGCACCGGAAATGTCGCCCATCCCGACCATATTGGACTGCCCGGCCAAAATATAGACCTTCACCGGCTCCTGCTGATTACCTGGCTGGCCATCCGGCCGCGGTAATTCCAGCGGCACAGCCCGACCTGCAATGGCAAGCCCCTGGCACGCCAACACGGAAACCATAATCACCGACACCACGTTTTTCAGACTGCTCATCATGTATCTCCCGGGTTCAAAACTGTTCCATGCTGTAGACAACGGAAGCAAGGATAGTCGGATGACACCCAAATATCAATAGTGCAGGCGAAATAATCGACGAATCAGGCAAGGAACGAGCCGCAGTAGTCGGTCAGGGTCTTGACGCGCACCGTGAACGTCGAAGATGGCGGGACCTCGAAGGCTTCACCACCCTTGATCGGCTGCCATTGGGAAGCCCCCGGCAACATGACCTCGATCTCACCGGAGAGGATCGTGCGACTTGTCACCCGCCCCTCGAAATACACGTTCGCCGCTTTTACAACCGTCACATTCTCGAATTTCGTCATAACGCGTTCCTTTCTTGCAATTTTCTGATGAGGGACTTACAAAACCCCTCGCCGTGCCCGCTTGAAGCCGGGCACGGCGAGGGGTTTTGCAAGAGCCTCAAGGTGAACTTACTCACCGTACAGCTCAGTAATCAGGCGGCGTAGCGCTGTGGCTTCGGTATCGGACAAGGTATTAATCCTCTCACCCAGTCTTGATCGAGAAAGGGTACGAATCTGGTCCACCGCAATTTCAGCTTGGACACCGCCACATTGTAGCTGAAGTCGTGATCGCCACCGGGGATGCAGTTGAGATGTGAGAGGGCAAACGGTCACCGTCTGCAATCGTTCATTCAGCACATCGAGACTCACGATCACGACGGGCCGTGTCTTCGCCATTTCAGAGCCCTTGACCGGGTCCAGAACTGCCCAGCAGACATCGTATCGCTTGAGATAACAAGAACTGTTCGGCCCACCCTCGCCGCCATACGGAGCCTTCGGTTCAGCCACAGCAACGGGGGCAGATTGCCACAAAACCGTCTCCATTCCATCCGCGACAACGGAGTCCCATTCACGCCAGTCTTCGTCGCTCGAGGCCATCTCGCGCGCGGTTTCTTCCCACGACAAACGGGCGGTTTTGACAGGACCGGCGCGAAGCATAACCCCGTCCAACTGCTCTTCCATCAGCACGGATGCCTCCATGTGGTAGCGGATGAGGGTCTCGGCGGGGATGCGCACACCGCGCGAATTGCCGATTCGACTTATTTTAAGTTCCTTTGTCTTCATGATGTTATTACTGTAATAACACCATGGCGATTTGTCAACCCCTCGGGGTAACATTATCTTGTGACGGGAAACCATATTCGCCGACGAAAACACGCTTCCCCGGCAACTCCGCTGCTATTGAGGCACTTGCAGAACCCCTTGTGGTTCCCGCTTGAAGCCGGGCACCACGAGGGGTTCTGCAAGGAAAATGGCGGATGCG
>CAZOXS010000339.1:0-16096 GCA_964583785.1 uncultured Victivallales bacterium | reverse complement strand
GGTTCTGCCTTGGAAGGCAAGGGCGGGGGGGGAGATGCCAGGCGTTCCGGTAGTTCAGAGCTGAAGAATTATATTTTGCAAAACCCCTTGCTGCGCCCGGCTTCAAGCGGGCGCAGCAAGGGGTTTTGCAAGAGCCTCTTTCGTGTTGGTAATTCGGTAGGGGGGGCAAGTCACCCCTTCCGGTGAACCACTAACAAATGGAGCGCTTCATTGTGAATTGAACTCGTTCTCGATTCCATAGTTTGCTAGGGTATCACATTATGACATCAGATCATCAGAACCATATTCGGAACATTCCGCGTCGTAAGCGTAAGCTCGTGGCTTTGGTCTTACAGCCTAATCGTTACATCAACGAAGAGGCTCAAATACGCGGGTGGAAAATCGTGAATCTTTTCTACTCGCCCTTGCCCGAAGGTGTTATCCCTCTTGGCGCTCTTGCTGATATTCTGCCAGATAAGCCCAGTGTTCTTGAACTTCTTAATCTTGGCATTCCTGTTGTACGACTTGGTAATCTTCCGCACCCGGATGACCTAAAGATCCCGGCCGTTCTCCCTGATCTATCGGCGCAAGGAGCCTTGGCTGCGGATCACTTCTTTGAACGAGGATTTCGTGATGTAGGGTATTTCGGTCGAGACCCTTGGAGCGATGCGCAGGAATTGTTCGAAGGATTTAACCGGCGAGCAAACGAACAGGGTATGCGCTGTCACTTGCATAGGCTGAAAGAGAATCCGCTTAGTTCGGAAAAAGAGAGAAAAAAGCGTAAGCGTCAGGATTTCATTGCATGGTTGCGGGCGGTACCTAAACCGTTTGGGCTTCTGTGCCCGGGGGAGTGGATTGCCGCCGTACAGTGCACATGGGCAGCGCAGGCTGGATTTGATGTGCCAAGTGATATTGCTGTGTTGGCCAGCGGATCATCCTTCGAGATCAGCGAGAGTACGATGCCCACGCTTTCCACCATCATGCTCAATGAAAAGGGACGTATACATGCAGCCTGCGATATACTTGACAGCATGATGGCAGGAGCCTGTGCCCCTAAATCTCCCATCATGATTCCTCCGGCGGGGGTGATAGAGCGGGAAAGTACGAATGTCCTGGCAACCCCAGACCGTGCGGTAGCGACCGCTTTGCGCTATATGTGGGATCATATCGATTTGGACTTGTCGGTAGAATCTATTGGGGAAGCCGTCGGTATGTCCAGTCGTCAGTTGGCAAGACATTTTAAACAGGCACTGGGGCGTACGATCACCGAAGAGCTGCGGCGCAAGCGATTGCATGATTTAAAAGTTTTATTGCGATCCACCAATATTCCGATCGCAGAATTGGCGCCTATGGTGGGCTTTCGCTCTACCACCTATCTTCATCATACGTTCCGTGAAGCGTTTGGTATAACACCTTTGCAATACCGGCGTAAAACACGATGACATCCGACTATTCTTGACCTCCTCGTTCAAGGAAACGATATCCTGTTCCGTAAGATTGGTTAGGCCTATTTCTTCAGTCTGGCATCAAGGTTGAAATCAAAGCCGTCGTTGTAGACTTTCATGGACAGCATTCCCCAGCGCCAGTTATGACGTGTGCTAATGGCTAGCGTATTTTCACCCGTCTTCAGGTGCGTGAGGGCGACCGCTTTGAATTCCTGCTCGATGTCACCGGTTTTCTGCTCAATGTTGTTGATCTTTCCGATCAGTTCGCCATTGAGGTATATCTCAATCCCCTGCTGCCTGAATACCCAGGCGTAAAGGCGGATCAAATCAAACACCGTCTTGTCCTGGACGTCGAACGTCGTCCGGAGCAGGGCGGTATGATACATCCGCCACGATATCGGCAGGGTGGTCGCTTTCCACTGCGAATCGTCAAAATCCGGGGTCGCCCATCCTTCGGGCGCCCGTGACTGGCTCTCGACAACAAGCATCTTCCAGGTGTTCGGCTGCTCGGGAAGCGCGACGACTTTCGGCCCCGCACCCTGGCCGCTGTCCGCGTTAAGCTCTGCGACGAGGCGTACCCAGTCACGCTTGGCGGCAGCAAGCCTGGCAACCTTGGCTGCCTCGACCTCCTGCTCCGCTTTCAGTGCGGCGGCATCCGCATCCTCTGGTTCGTCACCGGACTCAGCCGCCACCTGCGCCCCGTACAAGGCTGACGGCTTGGCTGAGGCAATCACCGCTTTGATTTCAGCCAGGCGCGGATCGCCTTCAGGAAGGATACCAGTCAAGCCGGCAATAAATGAACTTGCTTCCCGTGGATTTCCAGCATTGGCCAGCGCCTGCATGCGGGCCAGGTCAGCCGCAATGCTGGCCTGTATCTCTCTCGCCTGGCGGGCAAGATAGTCTACCGTCGGAAGATCGTCTTTCCCAACGATCCCGCTTGCCAGGAGTTCATCCACGAGCGACACGCAGGCGGCATAGTCTCGCTTCCCGTAGGCGGCCAGCGCCGGCTGAAGCATCGCGGGTGCGTTTGTGGCGAAAGGCGACAGTGGCGCGCCCACAATCTGGATTCGTTTGCGGGGCGCGACAAGCGCGACACCGCAACCCGCACCTGATCCACCGTTCTCATGCTGGATCAGACTGCCGTCGAACATCCGGTTGCATTCCCGGTACCAGCGATAGTTCTTCCAGAAATTGATGTACGCGCTCTTGCAATGCTGGTTGGCGCCAAGCGGGCTCCAGAAATTGTTCCAGAAATTCCCGCCGTGCCCACCGAATGTGTTGTTCCAGGAAAAGGCACTCTTCAGGCTGCATAAATGCGCAGCGCGTACGTTCCCTGTGAGCCCCATCAGGATACCTGCGGCTGAAAGACCGCCGTTGAAGGTATCCTGTTTCCCTGTGTAGAACTTATCGACTTCGAACGGTTCGGGGATCATGCGCTGGCATTCGCCGTAACCGTAGATGAGGAAGCCGGTTTCGGCTTTGCCCTCGGAATAGTGGTGAATGGACCGGGCGAATTCCTCCCGGTTGATCTCGACCCCGGCTATGCTGGCCAGATGCATGCCGATAACCCCCGGCAATCCGGCGTTGGGTATCAGCCCGTAGGTCGCGCCACCCGGGTAGTTGTGACGCCAGCCGCCGTACTCCTTGTTCTGCGTGGCGGCCAGACGGTCGCAGACATGCTTCAGGTACGGGAGTGCATTTCTGTCGCCTGTCGCGTGGTAGTATTCACCGAGCAGGATGGCCTCGGCTGAATTGTGCCAGCTCTTGGGGGCTTTGGTCGGGTCGATCGCCTCGTTGGGATCTCTCCCGGCCATGATGCCGTAGACGATACGGCGCACGTACCCCTGAAGTTCAGGGTTTCCGTCTGCCAGCATGAAGAGCGCATCGGCATTGAGGAACCCGGCGCCAGCACCATGGGCGATTACCCACGCTTCAAGATCTGAAATGATCCTCTCGGTCTTGGGGCAGTCATACGGGGCCGTCGGACTGTAGGTCCCCATGACCGCAAGCGTGATCTCAACATCCAGGTTCTTGCTGTCACGCCGCAGTCCAAGCACCAGCTTGCCTTTACCCTCCCTGGTCTCGCTCTCCGTGATGGCGGCGCCCATGACTTCCCATGCTTTGTCACCGAGCATCTTGCCATTGGCACTGTAGATGACGTCACCGGCAAAGACCTTACCGAAGGCCGGGGAGCCATCCTTGACTTCGCGCACGCCCATATTCGGCCCGAATGGGCCTGTCCGGAAACCGGCTGGTCCGATCCAGCCGGTGAAATTGCCATACCCGTGCTGTTCAAGTTGGGCATTGATGAGCGTCACGTCGCTCTGCGGCCACTCATTGGCAGGGGTATGATACTCGATGGGCAGATCGTCGTCCGCGTTCGTGACGAACCAGTGGTAGTCCGCCTTCTGACTGCGGAACGGGATTGCCGGTAAGCCGGCCATATTTACCAGCCCCTGATCCGGACGTGAGTTCCAGTTGTAGCGGACGTGCACAATGCGGGGAACCGTGTCGCTCTTGATTCGGATTGTCTCGCCGTCGATAACCGCTGTCGCGGGACTGTATTCACCCTCCACCCCGGCTGCCTCAAAGAAAGCAAGCGCGCTGCCCAAAGCACGCAACCCCTTGGCTGTAGCGGCCTTGAAGTAGATCGTGGCCTCGTTGAAGTTCGGCTCGACCCGGTCAAATAGCGGCCCGGTCGCGGGCACGTCCGGCTGCTGGTAGACATGTCCCAGGATCCAGCTCCGGCAACGCGCCGCCAGCAGCGCGTCATCCGTCGGCTGGGCGCTGTAGGGGATGTTTACGGAGCCCGGCAGGATCACGTCGACACCCGGCAGGCTTTCGGCCGTCTGGCGCTGCAATTCACGCATCTCGCGGTGGTGCTGGCCAAGGGTATTCAGATCCGATCCCGGCGGCATGATCAGCCCTATGGGCAAGGCATCATTACCAAACGCCTTGCGCCATTCGCGGGGAATGCGCGGGGTCGTAACCGACTCCATGCGGAAACCGTTCTTGCGAATGTCGTAGGTCTGGACATAGGCGCGGTTGAGCTCCTCTCGGTCGAATTGGGTAGCCTTGCGTTCGAGATCCGCATAAATCATATAGGGGTAATCATTGCCGAGCTGGATCACCGCCGCCTTGAGCGCAATCCCCTTGAGCGGGCTCAGGACGGCATTGTACCCTCCGGACGGGAACAGGATTCTCTCCACGATATTAGACTCGACCGTCTTCTGCTTGGGCAATGGCACGCCTGAGGCTTCGGCTTCCAGCAGCTTATCGTGGTAAGCGAGCTGACCCGGCACATCCGAATGGCCATAGAACTTCTCGGTTTCCTCCAGTGCCTCACGGCTGAGCCAGTTTAGCGGGAAGGCCGGGCCCAGATTGATGTCGATGATGCCAACCGGGGCATCGCTTGCGGCCACCAGGTCACGGCCAAGGTAATAGGCGGATGCCGTCATCTTCAGCGCCGAATCCTTGCTGACCTCAGACCAGCCCGTCGTGGCTTCCGGCGCAAGATCGGCCAAGGGCGTAGCGACCGGGATGGTCTTGATTGAAAGGACACGAAATTGCGGATTGCGCTTGTGCGCACCGGCAGTTTTCCTGCCGCTGTTGTCGCGCCCGAGGGAGATATCGATACTGGTCTGACGGGCCATGAGGAAGACGTCGCCGATCAAGACATTGGCTACCGTCAGGGGCTTACCCTTGGCGGCAGAAACCTTTATATCCTGCGGTTTGGCGTTGGCCGGCAGCGGATCAAACGTCACGGACCACGCGCCATCGGCATCGGCCGTCGCCTGCTTCTGCTGGCCACCGAAGGCGACTGTCACCGCCGCGCCCGCATCGGCAAATCCGCGCACCAGCACCGGCTGATCCCGTTGCAGCACCATGTTGTCGGTGAACATGCCCGCCAGCTTCACATCGGCCGCCTGCACACCAGCGACCCCGATCACACCGAGAACCGCCACCAGAACCTTACTCCATACGCGCATCTTCATAACCATACCTCTTCATGTTTCCCACACGACCAAGAACCAGAATCCCGCCTGACGCAAGTCCGGCAATTCGGGAAGTCTATCCAGATGGCGTCAAATAAGCAATAGTCGCTTAAAAATATAGTCGTTATTGTGGCATACAAAGACGGAGCACACAATCAGCACATATCAAGCATCATCTATGACCTATACGCGCAGCATTAGAACGAAATAAAAACGGTGTGTGAGTGAATGGGTGAGTATGTGGGTACGATTTGGACATGAGGCACGGTGAAGTTATAGAACACCGCATGTCACTGCTTAACGTTTTAAACGTTGACATACCTAACGTTATGAGCGTTAATGCTTTTACATGAAATTTATAGAAGTCAATCAAGCACTGGGAGCCGGGGACGTCCAGTCGCCGGGCGTCCTCCCGAAGGTCGATGCCTTACAACAACAACCGGTTATTCTCGATGTCGATTTCGGCCTTCGTGAACTACCGACAGAGCCCGGTCTGCTGCTTATCCGCGGGGCCAGGCAATATGGAAAAAGCACTTGGCTGCAACAGCAAATCCAGCATACGGTCAATGCGTTTGGGCCGGGATCTGCCTTCTACATCAATGGTGACGAGGTCCGCAATCAGGAGGAACTGGAGCAGTCACTAAAAATGCTGGCCAGTCTATTTTCTCCAAAAGCGGGTGTGCGCCGTATCTTTATCGATGAGATAACCGCCGTGAAATCGTGGGAGCAGGCCTTGAAAAGATTGCTGGATCGCAACGAATTGCCCGGCATTCTGCTTGTGACTACCGGATCAAAAGCGGCCGACTTGCGTCACGGGGCAGAGCGTCTGCCGGGGCGTAAGGGGAAACTGTCCAGAACACAGTATCTCTTCACACCTCTTTCCTACCAGGCATTTGAAAAGGCATGCAGGAGCCACCTGCCGGAGGAAGAACTCCTGCCTGCGTATCTGATTTCCGGCGGATCGCCACCGGCAACACTTTCATTGATTGAGCAGGGCGTCATTGCTCCGTATGTGATCGAGATTGTGCGCGACTGGATCTACGGGGAATGTTCTGCTGCCGGTCGTTCGCGCGATCTTCTGCTGGGTGTCCTGCAATGCATCTACCGGTTTGGCGGCACCCCGACAGGGTATGCAAAGATGGCTCGGGAATCAGGCATGGCCAATAACACGGTCGCGGCGGGGTACATCGATCAACTCGCGGATCTGCTTTGCGTGGCAAGCAGCCTGGCCTGGGATGCTTCCGCCGGACGTCCAAATCGACGTCGGCCGTGCAAGTTTCATTTCATTAACATGCTCGCCGCGATTGCCTGGCACCCTGCGCATATTCGGAGGCCATCTGATTTCGGCGCATTACATGCCAACGAGCAGGCCTCTCTATTGGAATGGGCCGTTGCACAGGAATGCTGGAGGAGGGCTGCCTTGAGCGGGGAGGAAGTGCCGGAACAGATGGCGTTCTGGAAATCTGACCGGCACGAGATCGATTTCGTGATCGCACCGGATCAATTGATAGAGGTCAAACGCGGACGTAGCGGTCCATTGGATTTCGGGTGGTTTGCGCAAATCTTTCCAAAGTCACGCTTGACTGTGATCAGTGCCGCACGTTTCGAAACCGATCATATCAATGGCGTGACCCTCCGCGACTTTCTTCTCTCTGCCACTGGATGATAATCGCATCGCCCCACACCACATACAGGAACGGCTCGAACATTACTGTTTTTTTCGATATTGAGCCGGCGTCATTCCAAATTGTTTTCGAAAAGACCGGTAAAGATAGGAGTCTGAATGAAATCCCAGTTTAGGCCCAATATCGGCAATCGGTAGATTGGAGGCACGTAACAGGTGTCTCGCTTCATCAAGCCGCTTGCGAAGTAATTCCTGCACCACGCTACGTCCAAGGGCCGTCTTAAAACGTCTCTGTAGTTGACTTGTCGACAAGCCTACCATATCTGCGATTGTATTCACGGGAAGATCATTTTGCAGATGATCCCAAATATAATGCAGGGCCTCAGCAACGATACGATCCGAAGTGGCCAGGATACTTGTACTCTCCCGCTCGATAACACCTTTAGGCGCGATCATGATCGGTTCTTTAGGCATTGTTTCACCGTTCATCAACTTTTCAAGCCAGTCGCAAGCCATGTGAAGGCGTCCTTCTTCATCGAGATCAAGCGAAGAAATGGTCGGCAGGCAGCTTTGACAGAGATTGTGACTATTTGCGCTTGCAAGCACAGCTACATCATCGGGAACATGCAGTCCAGCCTCGCAAACATCAATGCACTGCTTGGCGGCCTGCCACTCTCCTGCCGCTAACAAACCAACCGGTTTCGGCAAGCCATGCAGCCACTGGGAGAACTCATGTCGGCTTCGACTGGCGTTTGTCTTGCTGGATTCATTCCGTTTTCGCCGGAAACGATGCAGATGACAGACCATCCCCAGCTCTTCGGTTCTCTTCTCAAACCCAACGAACATGGATAGACTATCACCCCAGGGATTGCGCCCCCAATAGGCTACATGCCGGAAATCGCGTTCCGCAAAATGTTCAGCAGCAAGACGCCCTTCGGCTTCATGATCGGGCAAAATAGCCAATAATTGAGAGTCATCCGGATGTGGCAAGTTACCGAGGCGGACACAGGCGCATCCCATTTCACGCAGATCCCGAACCAGTGGTGATCCCGGAAGCTCGTTTATCAACGCCCCCTGGGGTTTGAGCCGCTCCGGCAAGACATTATTCCAATGCCACAGGTAAACCAGGCGCCACCCCCGCGCTTTCGCCTCCTCAAGAAGAAGCGGACACGCGGGAATCGTCAGCGCAACGGTCACGTGCTCACGCCGATACCGCTTGGGTTGCTGTTGTGATGGTGTCACGTGGCTTGCCTTACTGCGTTATTCTCCAATACCTTTATCGCTGTACTATAGCAACAGCCTCGATTTTGTCATCTTTTTATTATTGAGTCGAATCCTCAACTATCCTGTAGCCGGGCGACTGCACCCACCCGGAATTATGCGTATAGGGTTTGGGCGGCGGCGGTGGCCCGAGGGCAAACTCATTATTCCAGCAATCGTCGAATATCACAAACATCGTCTTGATGCCCTTGCTGTCGGCAAGCGACAGATAGTGATCAATGCGCGCAATATCCAAACGTTTCATCGGTTTCCCTTCTCTAAACCCACCACACATGCCTCGATTCTCGCATAGCGACTATAGTCGCGTACAGCATATATTCAGCAGATGAAAGCCAACCGCACTCCTCAGACGATAAAGACGCATGACGGAAGTGTTGACGACTCAACACGATCCTGTTCTTATGATTCGCATGAAAAACATCCTTGTTATTCTGACCGATCAGCAACGTAAAGACAGTCTGGGGTGCTACGGCAATCCTGTCTGCCAGACGCCGAACCTGGATCGGTTGGCAGAAAGCGGGGTGCGTTTCACGCGCCATTATGTTGCCAACCCGATCTGCATGCCGAACCGATTGTCGCTCTTTACCGGCAAGAACATCCGCAATCACGGTCTATGGACGAATGGTCTGCTGATTCCTGAACAACCCACAGTGGCGGAACATTTCCGAGCAAACGGATACCAGACAGCCAGTATCGGGAAAATTCACTTTACGCCCTACGGGGGAGACGGCGGCAATCTGGAAAGTGAAAACAAATGGAGCGGACCGGATACGCCGGGTACCGAATGGACCGGACCCTATTGGGGATTCGAACATGTTGAGCTAACCTTGGGACATACCCAGCCCCTAGCCCATTACGGGGAATGGTTTCATAATCGGGGAGGCACCGGCCACATGCTGGAACGGCATCCCGTCTCCGGAGCCATGCAGTCAGGGATGCGCAACATGCCGGAAGATCTGCATGATTCGACATTTGTGGCGGAGCGGGCCATCGAGTTTCTAAAGGACCGGAAGCCGGACAAGCCTTTTTTCTTGGTCGCCAGTTTTCCCGATCCGCATCATCCTTTTGATCCGCCAGCTGAGACGGCCGCACGCTATGCATCAAAAGCGATTATTCCTCCGGCTGGTGATCTTGATGATCTCGACACCCGCCCTGAACACTACCGCCAGCACTTCCAGGGGGCGTGGCACCGTAGTGGGGTCGGCAAGGCAAAACACCTAGACGGCATCAGCCAAGAGCATACCCAGGAGTTAATCCGCCACACCTATGCCATGGTGGACCTGATCGACCGCAATGTGGGCAGACTGCTCGATGCACTTGATGCCGAGAATCTGCGGGACGATACGATCGTGGTGTTCACCTCCGATCACGGGGAACTACTCGGAGACCACGGACTCTGGTTCAAGGGGCCGTTCTTCTATGAAGGGTTGATCAATACGCCTCTGCTCATCGCCTGTCCGTCCACGATCGCACCGGGTGTATCCGACGCCCTCTTCTCGGATCTGGATCTGGCCCCCACGCTTTGCGAATTGGCCGGGCTTGCCCCTATGCCATTTTTGGATGGCCTTTCGCAAGTACCACACCTGGAAAACCGGCAAGCCAGCGTGCGCGAGCGATGCCTGATTGAATACCGCACCGGCTACGGCGAGAGCGACTGCTCCGCCAAGGTGCTCGTAACCGATCAGCACAAATACGTGCGCTATCAGACCGGCGAGGAGGAACTCACCGATCTGCGGGAGGATCCGAAAGAGTGCATCAATGTGGCCGGTGATCCAGCTTATCAGGCAATCAAGTCAAAGCTGTTAGCCGATCTGCTTGACGAGGTCCTGAAGACCGAACAAAAGGGCCCAGAACAGATTAGTCATGCATGAAGAAAGGGATGATGGCATACAATATGAATACATCGACCGGCTCCGAACATTCGCTATGTGACGCAGATAACGCCTTCAGATCGATCGGCACCATGGGCAAAGGGGAACGAATCCTCGAAGGAGAAACCGAATCCGTGCTCTTTGAGCATACGGGACAGGGCTGCCTGACGCACTTCTGGTTCGGCGGCAATTTCAAAGGCGTCGAGGATACCCGTATCCGATACTATGTGGATGATGAAACCGTTCCTTCGATTGATATGGAATTGTACATGGGGCACGGCATTGGATTCCACGACCAGCAAGCCCCTTGGGCGACGAAATATATCGGCAAGATCGGCAAGCAAAACGGTGTCTTCAACAATTACCGTATTCCCTTCAGCAAGCGTATCCGTGTGACGGCCCAACGCGCCGCAGGGGCAGATCCCAATCCGCAGGTGTGGTGGATTATCCGCGGACTGGAAAACGGCCGAGTCAGCCGTGGCGGGATCACTTTGCCACCGTCCGCAAAGCTGCGATTGGTTCGCCTTGAAAATCACGAGGCCGAACCGCTCGAGGAGTTTGACCTCTGCAATGTCGACGGACAAGGCGCGTTGTATCAGGTGACCATCGCTGCCCAAGGCGAATCCTTCACCTATCTCGAGGCGTGTATGCGGGCCTACATCGGGAACCAAAAGACGCCATTACTGCTCTCATCCGGTCTGGAGGATTACTTTCTCGGCACCTATTACTTCGACACCGGCACATTCCATGCGGACATCGCCGGCCTGACCCACTTCAACAAGGAGAGCAAAAGCTTCTCGGCCTATCGGTTCCACGACGAAGACCCCGTCCTGTTCCAGGGCGGCCTGCGACTCACCTGCCGCTGCGGGGAAACCGAACACGGCAAACCCGCTGAAAAGGCCGCCTATCTCGATCCCGCCAAAACCCGGTACACGACTTACGTATGGCTCTACCAATGGTGATGCAGCATGACTATTACCTGATGACGAATACCGTGCCGGACGGCGGCGTGTCGATACCCACGTAGAGGAGTCCCTCGCCCGAGAAGTAGGTGTCATTCTTGCTTGGTCAGGCTGACCACCATGCCGGGGCCGTCAACGATTTTACCGGCGAATGTATTAATGCTCCTGCTCGCCCTACCTGAACTTGATGACCGACCCCGACAACACCACGGCGTTTAGCGATGTGACCTCGACCAGGATGCTGTCAACATTCGGGGTGACCGGCTTGCTGTCGGTCGCCTCCACCAGCACGTAGTATTTCGTGCCAACCACGCCCGCCGGGGACGTGAGCGTCAGCTCGCCGGTTGTGGCGTTGACATTGAACAAGGCCGCATCACGGCCGCCGGTCTTGGCGTAGGTCACCGGAGGATACAAGCTGTTTGCCCGCACGGAGGCCACCGGAGAAGTCGTGCTGACCTGCACGCTGGCAGCCGCCATCATGACCATACCATCCACCCATCCGACGGTGGATCCCACGCTGCCGGTATTGCCTGATCCGTCGCTGACGGTGAACGTCACGTCGGTGCCCGCCTCCGTCGGCGTCACGCTCCCGCCCGTCAGCACACCCGCCGTGAACGACGCAGAGGTCCCGCTGATGCCCGCCGTGCCGCCATACGTCACCGTGCCGCTAAACCCCGTCACCGTGTTGTTGTTCGCATCCTGCGCCGTGATTGTGATCCCCGTGACCGGAGTGCCCACCACCCCGGTCGGCGCGAATCCCGTAATCGTGAAGTGATGCACCGCTCCCGGATTGACATCGAAGGTTGCTGTGCCTGTCGTGCCGGAATCCGTGACGGTGAACGTCCTGCCGCTACCCGCCACGGTTGGCGTCACACTCACACCCGCCAGCACACCCGCCGTGAACGACGCCGAGGGTCCGCTGATACCCGCCGTGCCGCTATACGTCACGGTGCCGCCAAAGCTCGTCACCGTGTTGGTGTTCGCGTCCCGAGCGGTAAGCGTGATCCCCGTGATCGCCGTCCCCGCCGTCTGCGGCGACCCGATCGTAGAAATCGTAAAGTGGTCCAGCACGCCCGGATTGACATCGAATGTCGCCGTGCCGGTCTTGCTGGAAACCGAGTCCGTGACGATGATTGTCATGCCACTGCCCGCCACGGTTGGCGTCACACTCACACCTGTCAGCACACCCTGGGTGAAGGTCCCGGACTCTCCCGTGATCCCCGCCGTACCGCTGAACGTGACCGTGCCGTTAAAATTCGCCGTCAGGCCGCCTGCGTCCCTGGCAGTCAGCGTGATCGCCGTGATCTCCGTCCCCGCCACCTGTGGCGATGCGATCGCCGAAAACTCGAAATAGTCCAGCGGTCCGCCACGGGCGGGGACGCCGGTGACGTTCAGTTCCAGGTCATTGCCGGTCACTTGGACGGTCGCTGTGTAATCGGTTGGCAGGTTGACCGTGGCCGGAAGCGTTCCGATAATTCCGCCGGGGGCGGTGACGAGCGTGTAAATGCCGGGCTCAGTCAAAATGCCACTGTCAGTGATGTCGAGCACCGAAGCGCCGGAGAAGGTCAGCGTCCTGGTGGCAGCGAGTTCGAGTTTGTCATGGCTGGCTGCCACAGTGCTCAGGTGGAAGGCGAGGCGACCGGTGTCCGCGATGGTGACATTCCCACCAATGATGCCCGTACCGCCGAGGGTGGCTCCGGCACCCACCGTGACCGTCCCGCTGGCAGTGGACTGGTCGCCGTTGATCAACAACTTGCCGCCATTGACCGTTGTCGCGCCGGTGTATGTGTTTGCTCCCGAGATGGTGTTGGTGCCTGTGCCGGTCTTGGTGAACTTGCCGTTGGTGCCCTGGATCGAACCTTGATAGTTGCCGCCGCCGTTGTCGCCCTGGCCGATGGTCAGGGTGCCGCTGCCAAGGTTGATGGTCCCGCCAGTACCGGTGAGATTGCCGACTGTCTGGTTATTATTGTTCATGAGCAAAGTTCCGCCCGCATTGACGGTGAGTTGGTTGCTAGTGGCGCCAAGCACATCCGCGTAACCTGTTCTGAGTGTACCCGCATTGATAATGGTTTCGCCCGTATAGGGGTTGCTGCCGGCAGCGGAGCCAAGGGCCACGGTGCCAAGTTTCGGAGCACCATCGATGATGTTAGTGGTGCCGATCGTAAGCGTCACACCAGTGCCTACGATGTTTTCCTGCACTTGCAACTCGGTACCGGTGGTCGCGGCGATCACGCCGCCATTTGTGCCGATGGTGACGTGGCCCTTGACTCTGTTGCGGAAGTAGGTGCTGGCTGAGCCATTGATCAGGATGCCACCGACGCCTGAACCGTTCTTGTTGAGGGTCAGTGTCGCCGTTTCAGGCGAAGTTGGATCAGGTACATTAATGTCTGAGCCGGTGAGTTGATAGATCGGTGAATTGGAAGCAAAGAAGCTGTCCAGCGTTGTGCCCGCCGTGCCAGGGTTGTTGACGGCCACACGGATGATGGTGCCTGCGGCGATGCTGGCGGCGGAGGCTTGTGATCCGCTGAAGCCGGTGGCATTGCTGATATCGATGATGGAACCCTCGTTGAAGGTGAGCGCGCCGCTGCCGGTGAGTCCTGCTGCCTGGTTGGCGTTGAACTTGCCACCGGCTTCAACCGTCACATTGCCGTTGAGGGCGGCCGTGTTGCCGATCGCGAGGATGCCGCCGTTCTGGACGAGAGCGCTGGCGATGCCGGTACCGCTGCCCATGCCCGTCGCGGCAGTGACCGTGAGGGTGGAACCCGCCGTTGAAACGAACCTGACATTCTGGCTTGAGCCCGAGTTGCCATAGGTCGCAGTGTCATCGTTGAGAGTGAGAGGTCCGATGGTATTGATGTCCACCGTGCCGGAACCAGCAAAGTTGATCACCGGAGCACCTGCTGTTGTGCCGTTTCCAAGAGTCAGGACTAAGGCGGCGCTATAGTTGGCATCTCCCTGGAAGTCCACGCTGGTCGTTCCCGAGCCAATGTTGATGGTGCCCAGCTGCCATGCTTTGGCACCCCGGTTGCGATCGATGCTGATGCCTCGGAACCCCGTGCCGCTACCGATGTTGAGGCTGCCGCCGGCATTGGCTTGGTTATCATACAGGCCATAATAAAGGTCGGCGCTGGTGCCGAGGTTCTGGATCATGCCGGTAGTCAGATTCAGCGCGGCAGAAAGGGCGGAGTTCGGACTGATGATTGCGCCCGATGCGAGGGCTATGCTGGTACCACGGGTGAGGCTGGCAAGGCCGGAGCCCGAACCTGAAAGGCCACCGATGATGCTGTTGACCCCGATATTGAATGTATCCACGCTGCCGTGGTTGTTGTTCGAGATTTGGATCTTGCCGCCGTTGATGGCGGTAAAGTCGTCGCCGGTGCTGCTTGACGTGGCACCGATTGCGCCGAGCTGCAGGTAGGCATTGTTCACGGTTGCCTTGCCCGTGCCCAGATAGGCGCGGTTGGCGGTGGAGCCGGTGTTGAGTTGGCCATCGACCACGTAAGTTCCACCGGCGTAGGTGTTGTTCGCGCCGAGTGTCAATGTATTCCCATGACTTTTCACCAAAGTGACCACACTGGAAGCGTTGTCCGCGATCACGGCATCAATGGTCACGGTTTGTTGCGCTGTGAAGATGTTCAGGTCGATCGCATCGGTGCCGTTACCAGCGGTCAGTGTGCCGTTGTTAATCGTAACGGCCGTGTTAACGTTGTTTCTGAGGAACATGCCACTGCCAAGAGTCAGCTTGTTTCCGCCCAACGACCAAGTGCCGCCATTGCCATTGAAGTTCAGCGAGTTGACGGTCACATCAGCAGTCAGCGCGACGGGAGCGAATGCGCCGGTCATCTGAACGTTCTGAGCAGAGGTGGCAGCATTGATGTCCATCGCATTATACACGTCATAGGCAGTGAAAGCAGTAACGCCGTTCGCGCCATAGGTGGCAAATGCGCCTTGGCCAGCTTCACCAGGCTTCCAAACCTTCGCCCCGGCCAAGATGCCGTTGACCAAGGTCGGTGGGGTGGAGAAGGTGATGCGTGAATCACTGGTGCCGGTGCCCAGGGTGGCGCTGTAGAAGTTAGCCACGGCACCTTTGCTGATCGATAGGCTATCGAAGGTAAAGGTCGGATTGCCGTTGAAACGGGTGATGAAGAGGATTGCCTGCCCGGAGCTTACCGTCAGGTTGCCGAAGGTCTGGACCGAGCTGGAGGCATTATTGAGACCGTTGAGTTCGATCCTGCCACCTGCCAGATTAACGGCCGGACGGTTTCCGGCGGTGCCGAAGCGGTCGGCGGTGTATGATGCGGTGCTCGAGCCTACGTTGTCATCAATATACAAGGTCCCGGCACGATTGATGGTGATCGTGTCTCCGGACGTCATGCTCGGGGCGGTGAAGCCGCCGTTGAAGGTAAAGGGGCTGCCGGCGATGCGGAGTGTGCCCGCGTCCACGGTGATGTTGCCGTTGAAAGTGTTGCCGGCCCCATTGTTGACGAAATACAATAGGCTGCCGAAATACCCCGAGGTCGTGAGCGTGGCAGAACCGGTGAGAGGGCCATTCAGATAGGACGGGAAGTTCAGCGAGGCGTAGAGGGCGCTATCCGCGGCAACGGCCCATTCGTCGGCCGAGTAGTAGTTGGCCAGCGTCAGCGTTCCGCCATTGAGCGTGGTGGTTCCGCCGTAGGTGTAGGGGCCCGCCAGCATCCCAACCACCAGCGCCAACGTTACAACTTTCCGACCTGTTGTTACCTGTTTCATATCTCCTCCTCCATTACGAGTCATGCTCATCAGCAACACAATACAGGCCTTATCTACCAGACCTATGTTGGTATAATCGCATATCACAGACACGATGAAAGAGAGTACAATTAGAGCCTATACTATGAACGATACGCGCATGCGATGGATGACTCAGGCAAGGTGCCGGAGAGTAGAAGTGGACTCTAGC
>CAZOXS010000338.1:0-8116 GCA_964583785.1 uncultured Victivallales bacterium | reverse complement strand
CAGTTGGTAAAGTCGAAAATCGAAATGGGAGACTGAAGACGGTGGGGCGTTGGGAGTGGACGGTGGGCTGTGGACTGTTGCCCAGTCGTGCCGCGACTGAGGCTGCCCAGTTGCCAAACCTTGCGCACTTCACGACACCCGCTTACAACGCTGCCAGCCGCGCTCACGGCGTGAGCGGGCTACCATTTGCGCGAGCTGGAAGCTCCCGCCACTGTATTCTGATTTCGACTTTCGACTTTCTAAATTTCGACTTTACTCATCAGTCGAGCCACTTCATCATCTGGATGAAGCAGTCGTAGAGGCCTGCACTGTTCGGGACTGGGTCGCGCCAGACGAGGGCCATGGCGCGCTGGCTGCCCTGCAAGTCGACCGTGAAGTCTTTCTCATCGTGCATGCCCTGGCTGGCGCCATTGGCGGCCACGACGATCAGGAACAGGTTCTGGCGCACGCCCATCAGCCCGACCGAGAAGGCGGCCAGGGCCTCCAGTTCTACATCGGAGAGATCTTCCAAGAAGCGCTGCGTCCGCCAGTTCAGCGCCAACAGGTCATCAATCGACTTGAAAAACGTCCCGCTGCTCGCAACCAGCGTTGATATGGCCCCAAGCACATTCGTACCCACAATCGGACCCCCATCATACGGATTCTGCATCCCGGCAAAGGCGGTTTCAATGATCTCGGGGCTGATCGAATTCATGTTCACCAGTCCGCGCTTGGGCGATTTTGGGTCCGGGTTCGCCTCGGTTGTGAAATGGCGGAGCAATTCATGACGCTGCGGAACCACGCTGTCATCCTTTAGCGCCCGGAATGTGCGCCAAGCCTCCCACGTTTCAGCCCCTGGATTACTTCTGTCTTGTTCCGGGTAAACAATAAAACCGAGCTCCAATGGAGAAATGAACTGGCCGCGCCCCGAATGTAACATTCTATAGCTACTCAGCACCCCGTCGTTAAGGCTACCAATAGTGTCGTTCGGTTTATCTACCCAGTCGGTTGGCCGCCAATTGATTCTAGGATCTTTGACCTGATAGGATAGAGGAATCATCGTCGCATTTACCGCCGGGCGACCATTGTAAGTAAAATTCAGCGAATTGGTTGCCGAGTCGACAACAAAACCATTATTGGGGTCAACCATGCGTAGATTCTCGACTTTAATGTTTATGTCATAAGGATTCGGCGGATCATCTACAATAGGAATTCGCCACCCAAAAGTATCAACTTGTGGTGCCCCATCAGGATCTGGAGAGAACACTACTCCTACCATTTGCGTCGTCACAGAAACGGAATTCGTGCCCACGGAAATGGTGGCATAAAGATTCGCGAGTAATTGAAAGTGCCCACCGGATGGATTGAAGAAGGGGTACCAAGACTCTAGCTTAACCACAGATTGAACTCTATCTGGCAGGATTCTGAATTGTGGCACTGCCACTTCATTCAGCATTGGCACACAATTGGCGCTGGGACCGTCGGGAGAATTGTTTGGAACTGAATTGGTGCCGATATAGTCGAGCATACAGCCAAATAGCCACTCAAGTTCCTGATTGCCGATGCGAATATTTGTTCGCCCCGCACTAATCACATCACGCAGTTTTCTTTTGATCTCGGTTTTATTTGCCGTCAGGGCTGCGTCATCGCCCCCGATATCGACCGGATCGACTGCGTTGGTATCGGGCAGGAAGCGGGAATACTCCACCAGGTAATCGGTGGAGATGGTCGGATAGAGATTTTTGAAATCGGCCAGTGTTTCAAAGGGACCAGCGTTAGCGCGGGCGGCTTTCAGGGCGACTCCGTCGACCCCCAGACCACTCAGCACCAGCTCGGCGGCATTGGTGCCGGCGGCGCGCGGTTCGCCGCCCACATGATTGAGATCGAGCATGTCGGAGAGATTAACCACGGCGTAGGCAATGTAGCCATCGGGGTTGGCGCTACTCTCGCCAATCGGCCTCCAGTCGGATTTCAACAGCGTAATATTTGTCTCGGAAAAGAGTCCCGGCAGACTGTCGGTGATGCCGCAGCGCAGTAGCCGGACGGCACCCTTGTTTGTGGAGCTATGGCCCCAGGATGCCGTGCCACTGGTAGTCGATACCAGGAAGTCACCGTCGGGATACATGTTGCTGGAGATGGAGCTGTTGATATCACCGATGGCTGTCGCCAGGCCAGCCCAGACCATCTGGCGCGTCCGTACCGCCGTGGCATAGTTCGCCGCGCCGGCACGCTCCACGCGCATGGTGATGCTGAAGGCCACGCCCAGGATCATCAGCAGCCCCAGCAGCCCCAGCACAATAATAACGGCAACGCCACTTTTACGATTTTTCATCTGATTCCCTGTGTGACTTCGTGACTTGGTGACTTGGTGACTTCATGACTTCGTGTTTCTGCGGACTGCGGACGCCGCGCTCAGTATCGATTGCGGGCGGTGTTTATCAGGTGTGTTCGGGTGGCGAAATGCCAGACGTTCGTGGATTCGCCAACATCGAACACCACCTGATAGAAATTCTTTCCCCAGGGATCAAAGAAACCATAATCCAAATGCCGCTGGTCGAACTCCATAAAGGCGATGCCGTAGGGGTTAGCGGCCGTATCCGTGCCAGCCAGGATCGCGACGTTTTGCGGATTCATCTCGATGCTTTTAGCCGGGAAATTGGTATAGGTGGCCCAGTACGCCAGCCAGGCCTCCTGAACCGTCTGGATCTCGCTGCGGGCACGGGTGAGCTTGGCGCGCTCGCGAGCGCCCATCAGCGCCGGGAACAGAAGCCCCATCAGGATGCCGATGACCGCCATGACGACGAGCATTTCCATGAGGGTGAAGGCAGCCGCCTGGCGGCGGCGGACCATAGACATTAGACTATAGACCTTAGACTTTGGATCATAGGATTTCGACTTTCGACTTTCGACTTTCGACTTTCGATTCATGCTCTGTTGTTTCGTTTCCATTTGTCTTACCTGTCTATAATCTAAGGTCCAATAACCCATGCTCTGCGGACGGGGTGGAACCCGTCCCTCCATTTCTAATTGCTGCGGTGGGTGTCGATGACCTTTAGGGGGTCGCTTTCCTGATGATGGCCGCGGCCTTGCACGAAGACCCGCACTTCCGAATATTCCCGGCTTGTATCCAATGTCATTGCGATTTCGACGAGATCAGGGAGTCCGACTTTATTTGCAGGGTCTGGATACAAGGGATCCAAATTGAAACTCTTGAGCGAGCTACCTAGGATTTGGATCCCGTTACGCGAAAAGTTTCCACTGCCGCCAGTGTACGTGACCGTTTCAGTCACCGCATTGTTGGTGCGAGCGTAAATTTTAAAACTGTAAGGATCAAAGGCCGCGCCGCCCGTCGGTACGGCACGGAGAAGATCCTGCTGGATGATGTTGATGGCGGCGCGGGCCTCGAGGCCGATATCCGCCTGGCGCAGGCCAGCGTCCCAGGTGCGCGTGCTCATCTGGAAGATGTTGGACAGCATCAGGACAATGATCATCAGGAGGCCCATGGCGACGAGCAGCTCGATGAGGGTGAAGGCCGCCTGGCGGCGGGGGGGAGAGACCGCAGACTGCAGACTGCAGACTGTAGACCGCTGGGGAGAGACTGAAGACTGAAGACTTTGGACTTTGGGCTGTTTGCTTTTCATAACCTGTTTTTCCAATAACCGGGTCGCTGGTGCAAGTTTGCAACGGCAATAATTCGCAATGCATCTTCCTTTACCTGAAAGATTAGACCATAAGGGAAACGATTAACGATACCGCGTCTCGTATTTGCTGATAGTTCCGCAAAGGCATCAGGATAGGCGGCTATACGTTCGATTGATGCATAAATCTCTTCAGCGAATTCAAGCCCGAGACCGGGCTGGCAATTTTCATAGTAATCGACAGCGTCGTCGAATTCCTCTTCGGCCCGGGGATGGAAATAAAACTTCACGTTGCATACTTCCGTCGTATTCTGTCGAATACCACCTCACCGGGAATGAGATTGACTTTCCCCTGATCGATTTCCGCCACCCGCTTCTCCGCCTCATCCGCCCACAGACGGTCAATATCTGGTTGTGTCGGCAGATTCAAACTCGAGAGGATTCGGTTAACAAGACCGATACGAGCATCGACCGGAAGCTCTAGCACCTCATCGGTCACCCTGTCTGCTACCATTGGCATTATAACACCTCCTGCGCATGCATATTAGAGCATATCGCCTTTCAAAGGGCAATGACATTTCTGCTATGCAAGCTTTATGAATAATCCGATAGTTTCTTTAAAATACTTTTGGCAGAAAAGTAAATATCACGCAGGTTATCCCTTAACTCCTCTCGTGACATTCCCTGGGTCATGTAATCCGGATAGTCTTCCAGATAGCCCAACCAGAACTCACCGTCTTGCCAGCATATCATTTTTGTCTGTGTTTTCATTTTCTGTGTTTTCTGCGTATTCCGTGGTTACCATTCCCCGTTGCAAGCTTCGCTAAATTAGCTCAATTCGCGGTTAACTATTTCCGTGTGTTCCGTTTCTTCCGTGGCTAACAATGCCCTGCGTGACTTCGTGACTTGATGACTTCGTTGACCTCGTGATGTTCTTCCTCTCTCCACTCTCTTCAGTCTATAGTCTAAAGTCCAGGGTCTATGGTCTCATTTCTGCTTTCCCAATTTCTGCTTTACCCCAATCACGGCATTCCTGAATAAAACAGTTTGGTGTAGAACTTCGAGGCGGTCTCCTCGAAAGTATCCCGCTTGGTGGCCCCGTATTCGCCGCTTTTGCACCAGAGCGTGGCAGCGTATACGCCGCTACCGGCCGAATTTATGTTTAACAGATAGCGCATCTGCAGGCCCGAGCCCACAGGAAACTCGACCGGCCCCCCGACAGCGTCGTCATGCGCCACATCTTCCGTACCGACATCGGCCACTGCGACTTGCCTGACCTGCCCGGGGTCCGCCCAGTCTGCCGGATTCGTGATGGCGATCGTGTTGGCACGGATGGTGTTGAGGACATAATCGGCAAAGAGGGCGGCCTGGGTGTCCTCGTGGGCCGTCTCGACCTGTTTCATGCCCGTCGGAAAGAGCGAAAAGAGCGTCAGCATGCCGATCGCGACGACAAAGATCGCCAGGTTGATCTCGATCAGGCTGAAACCGTGCTTGCGTTCAGGTAAAGGCATCATGCGTCTCCGGGCTACTTGATCGTGATTTTCCCTGACGTGTCTACATCAATTGACAACTTTGCACCATCCGTGGCATTGACTTCCCGCATGGTGATCTTGACCTTTGCCTTTGCCGCCCCGTCGGCCGTGAAGGTGACGGTCTTGGGCGCATCGGAAAACTCGATGCTTTCCGGCACCGAGCGGAGCGGTCCGACATCAACGGATTCTGTTTTGCAGGCATCCCAGTCATGGAAGCTGGTCCTGATCTGCATGCCTGACGACGTGAAGTCGACGGAGGTTTCCTGCTGTTTCATGATCGCGTGCTGCCGGGCCTGGGTGAGCACCGCCCGGACGTTCGACACCGCGCCGCTGATGCCAGCACCGCGCAACACACCACGCAGGGACACGGTGGCCACCCCCATCATGATGAACATGATGACCATGACGGTCATCAGTTCGAGCAGGGTAAAGCCTGCGCGGGAACAGACTGAAGACTGGGAGGGGAAGACTGAAGACTTGGCAGGAGAGACTTTGGACCTTTTGAAAAGTCGAAAGTCGAAAGTCGAAAGTCGAAATAAGAGACCGCAGACGATAGACTTTGGACGATAGACATTAGACTTTAGACTGTGGGTTTTTGAACTCATTTCTGCTTTGCTCATTTCTGCTTTACTTGAGCTATTTCACCTCGTAGATCGAGGATTCGCCGCCAGCCTTGCCGTTGTAGTCGAGATCGAGGGTGATCGTGTATGGGGTTCCGTCGGGATCAAGGATATTGCTGCCTTTACCGCCATCGCCATCCCAGCGCAGCTTGTTGGGATCCAGCACCGGGGGGATGGCATCACGCAGGATATCCATGACAGCACTGTTATCGTCATCACCATCAGGCCCATAGACAAAATCCTTGCCCCCGACTTTCAAATCTCCATCCGGTGCCGGCAGCTTTCGGGCCTGCTGCTTGTAGGTTTGAATGGCGGCCCCGATGACCCGGACCTCGATATCACGCTGCTTTTCCTTGGCACCGGCCTTGACCTTATAGAAGGCAGGGATCAGCAGGCCTGCCAGCACCATGATCAGGGAAATGACGATCAGGAGCTCGAGGAGAGTGAAGGCCGCCCGGGGAGAGACCGCAGACCGCAGACTGCAGACTACTGACCGGGAGGGGGAGGTCAGAGGGGAGACTTTAGACTTTAGACCATCGACTTTAGACTTTTTGCTTGTGCTCGGTGTTTTCATCTCGACTTTCGACTTTCTCAATTTCGACTTTACCTACCCCCTACCGCCAGGTTCGGGGATCGTCATCCGTGCCGTCCTTTTCATCCTTGCCTGCGGACCAAGCCGCCACGCTCTGGCGCACCTCGCCACTGGGTATTTCCACGTTGCTGTCGTAGTCCGTATCCAGGGTAATGCGGTAGGGATTGCCCCAGGGATCATTGAAGGCACTCGTATTCTGGTGAAAATCCATGTAGGAGATCTTTTTCGGGTTCTCGCCGGTGGGATCCTCGCGCCCGCGCAGGATCCGGATGACATCGTTGTCGCATATAACAACATCACCGCTGACTCCCGGAACATTCGTGGTTGAGCTATCCTGAAGATCCGGGAAGCGGTTGTAGTCGCCATAATAGGCGGTAAAGGCCGTCTTGAGCTGGGCGACATCGCGTCTAGCGCGCAGGTCCTTGGCCCGGTCGCGGGCGACGTTGACGGCGGCGAGGATCAAGCCGGCCAGGAGCATGATGATCGCGATGACCACAAGCATTTCCAGCAGAGTGAAGCCGGCACGGGGGAAGACTGAAGACCGAAGACGGAAGACGGAAGACCGGGGAGAGTGGACGGGCGACTGCAGACTACAGACTGCAGACTTTTTGCTTGTGCTCGGTATGTTCATTGTTGATCTTGCTAAATTTCTATTCTCGTAACTTGGCGATCTTGGCGTCTTAGCGGTGCGTAATTAATCCAGATTACTCGACCAGAGCTTGTATGTCTGATAAGGGGCATGCGATTCATATTTATATCCACCGCCCCATGCGTCTTTAATGGTTTTCGTACCGTTGCTATAGGTCTGGAAGTCACCGCCAAACTTGTTTGTCTCTACTGAAGGGCTTCCCCCCGTTGCCACATCGGCTAGATAATGTGCCCAACGGGCTTTGGCAGCCTCGTCACGTGCGGTGTCCTTATTATAAGGACGCTTCTGATCGGCACCAGCAACTTTTCGGTTGTAAAGATGGGCGTACAACCCATACTTATAACCGATTTGATCAGCCGTAATCGGCGCTTTCGAATCGCGCATGGACGGCGGCTGTAGATTGGCGTCCTCATAAACATACTCCGTATCCTGAACTGGAGGATACCTGCCGTATTCGGCATAATACTCGTTGAGGGCGTGCTGAATATTCTCCAGATCCGCCGTGGTCTTGGCGCGCTCAGAGCGGTCTCTGATGATGGCGCTGATCTTCAGGAGCATGCCCGAAAGCAGCAGGATGACCAGGATCACCATCATCAGCTCGATCAGGGTGAAGCCGGCCGACGCGGTGCGGCGGCCAGAGACTGCAGACTGCAGACCGCAGACCGCAGACTTTGGACTGGAAACTGAAGACTGAAGACGTTTGATTCGTGTTTTCATTTTTCGTTTGTCCTCCACTTGCGCGATAATGCTACCATAAGATTCCTGCCGGTTCCAGCATTCCTTTTTCCCGGCATCAGCAAAGAACGGGCGGGAATTTGCGTAACCGAACGCGCATCCCACTGCCTCAGTTGCGGCGCAACTGGGCTACATTCTGTAGCCCACTCGCGCCGCGAGTGCGGCCTCCGGGCATAAGCCTTCCGTCTACCCCTCCACTCCCCACTGTCTAAAATTTTCTTCCCCCGTCTTCTGTCTAGTCCAATGTCTATAGTCTAACGTCTTCCCCAGCCCTACGACATCTCGCTGACGATCGAGATCAGCGGCACGAACATGGCGATGACGATGGTACCGATGATCAAGGCCAGGAACACGATCATGATCGGCTCGAT
>CAZOXS010000337.1:0-3689 GCA_964583785.1 uncultured Victivallales bacterium | reverse complement strand
GGTGCACAACATCAGCGCATGCCCCGGGTTAGCCGGACTGTGCTCGCCCGAATCAAGCGCGGCCAGATAGCGCCAGAGGGGGGAGTTGCGTTTCCCGCTCTTCTCGACATAGTCGTGCAGCACCGGCAGCAGCGCGGACATCAGCTTGAGCTCCCACATCAGGAAAAACGCCGCCTCGGCCGAGCGGAACGCGAAAAGTTTGTAGATCTCGTCAAGCAGGCGAGCCGGGGACGCCAACGCGATATCGGCATGGTGCTTGATGATCGCCTTGCGAGTGGTACTCTCGATCCGGAAGCCGAGCCGGGCCGCGAACCGCACCGCCCGCAACATTCGCACCGGATCCTCACGAAACCGGATGTTGGGATCGCCAATCGAACGGATCAGCCCCTTGCGCAAGTCGTTAAGGCCACCGACATGATCAATCAGGGAAAAATCGCTCAGGTCATAGAACAGGGCATTGATCGTGAAATCGCGTCGGCGCGCATCCTCTTCCGGCGTTCCAAACGCATTGTCGTCCCACTGTAGCAGGTCGCCATCCTTCGCCCCGTCCGTCGCCTCCGGCGGTGGACGCCGGAACGTGCTGGTCTCGATCACTTTATCCCGCCCGAAGCGGATGTGCGCGAGACGGAAACGTCGCCCGATCAGGAAACAGTTGCGAAACAGCTGGCGAATCTGCGGCGGTTCGGCATCGGTGCTGATATCGAAATCCTTCGGCTTGCGCCCGAGCAGGATATCGCGCACACCGCCGCCGACCAGATAGGCCTTGTGACCGTTGCGGTTGAGATGCCGCATCACACTCAGCGCGTCGGGGTCGATTTCCCGGCGCGAAACCGTGTGCTGCGAGCGTTGGACGATAATTGGTTTTTTTAATGACATAACGGCCAGTAATAGTACCCCACTACCGCGCCGATTGCAATGGCCGATTTTCAACGGGCGTAAAACGGCCTTGACAACAGGGCCGCTTTGACATAAGTTCCGACGGTTTTTTATTACATGAGCAGTTCAGCAGGGGCGGGGAGCCCGCAAAGGAAGAGGATTATGGAAGCATATGCAGTTATTGAAACCGGTGGCAAACAGTACCGGGTTCAGCAAGGCGATACCCTCAACGTCGAAAAACTCGACGTTGAAGTCGGCGCCTCGGTGGAAATCGAGCGGGTTCTGGCGTTGTCGAACGGGTCGGACCTGACGATCGGCACCCCGACCGTGGACGCCGCCAAGGTCGTCGCCAGCGTGAAGGATCAGATCCGCGGCGAGAAGATCTTCAACTTCAAGAAGAAACGGCGCAAGGGTTATACCCGCAAGATCGGCCACCGTCAGTCGCTGACGGTACTGACGATCGATAGCATCGCCTAACCGGTAACCCAACTTTCCAGGAGACGAATCATGGCACATAAGAAAAGCAGCGGTTCCGCCAAGAACGGGCGCGACAGCAACCCCAAAATGCTTGGCATCAAGCGCTACGCCGGCCAGGTGGTGACGGCGGGATCGATTCTCGTCCGCCAGCGCGGCACCAAGTTCGCGGCAGGCATGAATGTCAAACGCGGCAAGGATGACACCCTGTTCGCCCTCAAGGACGGCAGTGTCCGTTTCGAGAAGGACGGCAAGGTCGTCACCATCGTTGCCGCCGAAGCCGCCGTCAGCGCGTAAGTACCCGACCTTTTGAAAACGCGCAAGTTTGTCGATCATGTCACGGTTTTCGCCACTGCCGGCAACGGCGGTAACGGATCCGCCAGTTTCCGTCGGGAGAAATTCGTCCCGAAGGGCGGCCCCGACGGCGGTGATGGCGGCTGCGGCGGTCACATTATCCTACGTGGCGACAACGATACCGACTCGCTGATCGCGCTTTACTTTTCCCCCCTCCTGCGGGCTGGTCACGCCGGCAATGGGGCGGGCCAGCAGAAGCATGGGCGCAACGGCCTGGACAAGATCGTCAAGATCCCCTGCGGCACCGAGATCTGGGACAAGGAGACCGACACGCTGCTGGGTGATATCACTAGCCACGGGCAGGAATTGATTATCGCCCGCGGCGGCAAAGGCGGCATCGGCAACGTTCATTTCAAGAGCTCAACGCACCAGGCCCCGACCGAACACACCGACGGCGAACCCGGGCAGGAAGCAACCCTGCGGCTGGAACTGAAGATCATGGCCGATATCGGCCTGGTCGGTTTCCCGAACGCGGGCAAGTCCTCGCTGTTGACCGCGTTGAGCGATGCGCATCCGAAAGTCGCCGCCTACCCTTTCACCACGCTCAATCCGGTCCTTGGCACGGTCATCTTCGAGGACTACACCAAACTGCGCATCGCCGACATCCCGGGCATCATCAGCGGCGCGCACGAGGGCGTCGGCCTGGGCTACGACTTCCTGCGCCACATCGAGCGCTCACGCTTCCTGCTGCTGGTGCTCGACATGGCTGGCGTGGATACGCGCGATCCCGCCGACGATTATCGCAACCTGATCAGCGAGCTTTCCCTCTACGATGCCGAGCTGCCTGAACGGCCGCACCTGGTCGTGGCCAACAAGATGGATCTGCCCGAGGCGGCCGAGAAAATGGCTGAATTCATCAAGCAGACCGGCATCAGACCGCTGCCGATATCGACCATGGACGGCTCCGGGATCGACGAACTCAAGACTGAACTGCACTCACTCTGCCGTCGCCACGCCTAAGTGATGCGGAGTCTGCTGCGCCGTGGGGTTCGCCATCGCCTCCCGACTCGGGTGGAAATGGTCACTGCTGCTTTTTGTCGTCGTCGAGACGGCACTGCTGCTCTTGATCAGGGACAACCTGACGTTGAATATACTGATGCTGCTCTATCCCCTCGACGCCATCAAACAGTGGCAACTGATGATTTAGTTGTTCGTTTCTTACCCGTTTTCTTTACAGAACTTTCGACCATTTTCAAGCTGCCCAGATATCGTTTTTCAACCTCGCTTAGCAGCCCCCATAATGGTCTTTCCTAAACCGCCGACATCCCCGATCAGCACGCCGCCGCGTTCCTTCAAATTGCGGGCGGCCACCTTGACCGCATCCTTCTGGAACCCGAACAGATCGTGCTCGAAGCGTTCGGGCAGCACTTCCTCGGCGATCCCGGTGCGGGCTTCCTGCGAGAGAATGTAGGCCATCTTGAGGTAGATCTGATAAGGGGGGATCGGTTCCTCGCGGGCCCAGCTTTCCTCTATCACGGCAATCAATTCCTGCGTGATGTCCACGGCGAACCGGTCGTCCCATTGATTCTGGAACCAGTCTGCCAGCTTGCGGGCGGCATCGTAATCGACGACATCCACATTGAGCTCACCCTGCCGTCCAAGTCCGGCAAAAGTGAGGTTACTGCTGCCGACATAGCCGGTGACGGGATTATCGGGGTCGTCGCGAAAGGCCAAATACAGCTTGGCATGCAGCGAATAGCGGGTATAGAGCTTCACAACCAGTTTGCCGCAGCGCAACTGTCGCAGCAGGCGTCGCAACCCTTGCTCATCGGCATCCGATGGCACGCCGAAGCAGAGCTGGCGCCGGAAGGAGGCTGCAAGCCGTTGCTTACGCTCGATGGCGATCCGGTTATCCACCCGACCCTCCGGGACCACGTCCAGTATGCGCCGTAGCTCATACTCCTCGGAAACCGCCATACCGACTAGCAGACGGCACTGACGCTGCGGGTAACTACTCAGGTAGCTCCACCATGGAACTGACAGTG
>CAZOXS010000336.1:0-5447 GCA_964583785.1 uncultured Victivallales bacterium | reverse complement strand
GTCGCCGCTCTCGTTCACCGAAATAGTGCAGGCCAAATGGCCAACTTATAGGCAACTCAGGCAAACACCCCTATAACTGACCCATTACGTTTTGTGTTGACCGCAGGAAGTCCGATCTATAGATTTCGGACCAGTCATTAGAAAGGTCGGGCTTCCTGCCTTGACCAGGAGCCGTAGCGATTAGCGTCGTTACGGCTTCTTTTTTGTGTGCTTTGCGTTGATCACGCCATTCTCACCTCCTTTATTCTGGGCTCCGTTTGGTTACTGCCTTCCTTGGTCCCGTTGTCTTGCGTTTCTCGACCACAGGCTGTACCGTTGTCTTAGCCGGTCCGCCGCCTGCTTCAGGCATGGCGTCCAGGAAACAAACTGCTGGCAGCAGTATCGGGGCGTGTGGCCCTAGAGACATGGCATTCCGCAGCACTTCCCGTGCGGTTCCGTACAGGATGCTGGCACCGTTGATTCTGGCAAACTCACCCACGCGCTCGGAAGGGACGGTTTCGTTGACGTTGAAAAACCCGGCCACCTCAATACTGAAAAAATATGGCGTGTTCCGCTCTTTGTTTTCAGTATTCTTCACCCTTAATCGAATCATCCAATGTCGGGGGTCCACCTTCTCTGAAAAACATTCCGGTTCTGTCGCCAGATCGTCTATCGTCAACCCGGTCGGCTTGCTTTCGTCGAATGTCAGATTCGCCGAGACATTTAGATCGGTAACGAAATACCGTTCGAGTTCTATGCTGCTAGGCCGCATTTTCTATCCCCTCCTCAGGAGCCGGGCAGGGGGCCGGGCTCTTTCCTTGCGTTCTCAAGTCCATTGTGTAGGCGATCCCGTACGAGCATAATGCCCACCAGTCGCTAATAGGGCCGCGCAGTGACCGCAGATAAGCGGTGTTCACTTTTCCGTCCCGCAGGCTGCGAAGCAGCAGGTTCAGGGAGCGCGACGGCCGCTCCCGTCCGCTTTCCCACCGCGTGTAGGTCTTCTCCCCAATCTGCAGCAGGTCGGACATTTCCTTTTGCGTCATTCCGTTATCCTGGCGCAATTGCCGAATCTCATTCGGCAGTAGCAGGCCCATGTACCGCGCTTTCACCTGGTCCAGTTTCTCGAGGGCCTCTTTACCCAGCAGCTCATCGCCTGTGTCCGCGTCAATCGTACAGGTCACTTCAACCATGACCGTTTCGGCAACAGCGGTTCCGTCCAGCGTGGGAATCCGCACAGGCACTTCAATCTGCCTTGTCATTTCCTTGCTCATACCTCATTTCCTTTCAGCGGCCGGTGGGCAGATATTATCACCACCAGCCGACCATCCTTTCGCAAGCACACCTTGCCATAAACCGGTAGCGACCGGTACGCGAAGATGAACTCGTATGTCTCCCCCTCGGGTTTCATTCCTATCACCCGATTGCCCTGTAGATTGGGATTCGCAAGCGCGTCAACAAAAGCATCCAGCATATCGCACGTGAAAGTGTCCGGGAACAAATCTTCAAAATTCGTTTTCGCCCGGAAGGTCACCTCTAGTTGGTCGGTCACTCCCTTTTGCAGGATGGCCGAAACCGCTTGTTTCCAATCTGCTGGTATTTTTGTCGCCATTGGCAATTCCTTCTCATGTCAGCAAGGTATCAATTGATACTTTATTCGTCAAGACCTTGTTTTCACCCCCCTACCGTCCCGTATTTAAGCACATAAAAAGGCGACACCGCTATGGGTACAACGATGCCGCCTTATTGCGCCGCGTCTACCAGCCGAGGGGGCCCGGTCGGTAACTCATTTTAGATTACCCCGTTAGTTCAATTTTCTGCTTCCCGTAAAAGTTTTCAAACACTTCACATGCTCGTTCGCACAGTAACACAATGTTTCAATATGTCAAACACAAAAACACTACTAGTTGATTATCAAAAAAGAGAAGCGCTACCTATGGTGGTGTTTCCCTCTATTACAATCTTGTGCATTTTCCTTGTGGTTGGCCGTTTCTTGCCGGGCTCGGCTGCACTTCCGTGGTAGCATTTCTGCAGTTCGTAAGCATGATCCCACGCTGACCAAGCCGCTTCAACTAAAATGTATCAACCAACGCTTTGCTCTTTTTCATGTCATTCCGGATCAACCGCTTGCTCGCTGTTTATTTTTGTTCCGGATTCAACCCTGCGCACTCGGCCGCTTTACACTTGCGGCATTCGCACATTTCTGCAATAAAGCTGGGCGTTGAATCACAGAAAGGCTTGTCGGCCTTTTGCATTGGGGGATAGGTATGCTGGATGCACTGATTGCCGGATTCGAGACGGATGCCTTTTGCGGGTTCCTGCGGTCGAAGTTCCCGTCGTTTTCCGAGTCGAGGCGCTCCATTCGTCTGGATGCTGAATTCCCCTGGGCTTCGGCGGAGCAGATCGGTGTCATCAAGACGATTCCCGGCCCGAATGGGCTGAACATGCCGATGCTGGTCGTGGTGGCTTCTTTGCCGGACGGCGAACCGCTCCGCGAGCGCAGTAGTCGCGTGCGCCAGTTCAATTTTGCCCGCAAGGTGATCGGTCAGGCGCTGGCGGTTCCCGCGCCGGGTGTCGCGGGCGTAATTACCCAGGGACTGTTCGTCTTCCACGATACCGACGGCAATTTCCGACTCAGTCTGGTCTATGGCAAGGCGGAAGGCACAAAGCTGGTCTGGAGCACCGCCAAACGCCTGAGCTTCTATGTCGAGGCCGGGGCCGGCAACAAGACCTTCCGCGACCGTGCACGGCTGGACTGGAGTACGTTCGATAAGCTCAAGGATGCTTTCTCGGTCGAGAAGTTGACCAAGGAGTTCTATGGCAGACTATTTGATTGGTACCAGTGGGCGCTATCGGATGAAATGGGCGTCACCTATCCCAACAACACGGATACTGCCGACGACGAGCGCGAGATCAACGAGCACATCATCCGGCTGATTACCCGCCTGATGTTCGTCTGGTTCCTCAAGCAGAAGCACCTGGTGCCCGATAACCTGTTTGATCAGGCGGCACTTAAAAGCGTTTTGAAACAATTCGACCCGCTGAAGGGCGACAACTACTACCGTGCAATCCTGCAGAACCTCTTCTTCGCCACATTGAACTCGCAGATCGGCGAGCGCGAGTTCGCGGTGGATGCCGGTAATATCGCCGAAAACAAAGAGCATTTCGACATCAAGACGCTCTACCGGTATGGGGCGGAGTTTGCCGTGTCGCAGGATAAGGTGCTCAAACTCTTCGAGAAGATCCCGTTCCTTAACGGCGGCTTGTTCGAATGCCTGGATCGCGGCAATAAATATGCCGACGGCTTCTCGCGCAACGCCCGGCAGCAGGCGCACCTGCCCAACCGCCTGTTCTTCGACGAGGCCAAGGGGCTGATCCCGCTGCTTTCACAATACCATTTCACCGTCGAGGAAAACTCTCCCGGCGACGAGGAAGTCGCGCTCGATCCTGAACTCCTTGGCAAGGTCTTCGAGAATCTGCTGGGGGCCTACAACCCCGAGACGAAGGTTGCGGCCCGCAATGCCACCGGCTCATTCTATACCCCGCGCGAGATCGTCAACTACATGGTGGACGAAAGCCTCAAGGCCCATGTACTGGGCCGCCTCGAACCCCGTCCCCCTGTAGCCGGGGTCGGTGACCCCGGTAATGAGGCGGCCTCACCGAGGCCACCTACAAAAGAGGAAACCGCCGTCAATGCGCTGTTCACAGACGGCACCCGCCCGCCGGACGAGGCCCTCTGCCGCCGGATCGACGAAGCTCTCGTGACGGCCAAGATCCTCGACCCCGCCTGCGGCTCGGGAGCGTTCCCGATGGGCATCCTGCTGCGTATGGTCGAACTGATGCGCATCCTGCGCAACATCGCCGACGACGACCACACGGCCATTTACGACCTCAAGCTGCGACTGATCGAGAACTGTATCTATGGCGGTGACATCCAGAGCATTGCCGTCCAGATCTCCAAGCTGCGCTTCTTTATCTCGCTCGTCTGCGAGCAGAAACCGACCGCCGACCCGAAGAAAAACTACGGCATCAATACCCTGCCGAATCTGGAAACCAAGTTCGTGGCGGCCGATTCGCTGATCGGACTGCCGCGTAGTGGGGAAATGTTGCCGATGGCCAATGTCGAGAAGCTGAAAAAGGATCTTTGGGAGGTGCGTCACAAGCACTTCCTGGCACGGACGTATCAGGAAAAAAAGGATCTGCGCAAAGAGGACAAGAAGCTGCGCACCGAGCTGGCAAAGGCACTGCAAGCGGGCGGGGGGTTTGACACCGCCTCCGCCAAACTCATGGCCGAATGGGACCCCTACGACCAGAATACCAGTGCCTCCTTCTCCGATCCCGAATGGATGTTCAACGTCAAGGACGGCTTCGACATCGTGATCGGGAATCCGCCGTATGGGGTCTCTTTTGATGAAAGCATCAGAGACAAACTCAAGCGTGAGTTTGTTACTTATACCCTGCGTGGAGAAAGTTATGTGCTGTTTATCGAGCAGGGCATATTACTTCTATCTAAATGCGGCAGACTGGCATACATAGTACCGGACACCTATCTCAATCTTGGGTTTACCCTACCGCTACGAGAATTATTGCTGACCAAGACTAAAATCTCCAAAATTATCAGCCTACCAGCGAAAGTATTCGAAGCAGCTGTTGTAGATACTACTCTTCTTTTTACAACTAATCGGATAGAACAAGATAAGACCTTATCCTATAATATTCGTGTAAATCGACATTCAAAGACGGCAGGTGATTTCGACATATCTAGGCCTATTGCCGACTTTGATATTGTTGCAGCTACATGGCACAGACAGCGTATCTTTAACATACAAAGTGGTTCATCTGAATCTGATTTAATTGATAGGATTGACTCGAAATGTTCCACTCTGGCGAATTATGCAGAAGTTCTTTCGGGCATCAAAGCATATGAAGTTGGGAAAGGCACTCCTGCACAGACCGCCAAAGTTCGAGAAACAAAACCATTCACTGGTCGGCTAATGAAAGATTCAAGTTGGAGCCCATTTCTTGAGGGCAAGCACATTGTTCGTTATGGTAATTTGTGGAATGAAGACAACTGGATAAAATATGGAAACTGGTTGGCTGCCCCACGGGACAAAATTCGTTTCTTGGGCGCAAAGTTACTTGTCAGGAAGATTGTGGACAATCGGCTGATCGGCACCTACGTTTCTGGTGAAACTTACTGCAACACATTGTTGTTTGTAATAAAATGCAAGCACATCAATGACAATATGGGCGAGAAGCCGCTTTTGGCCATCATTTGTTCAGGTTTTATCGGGTGGTATTTTAGGAAGCGATTCCAGATCTCCAGCTCGGACACATTTCCCCAAATCATGGCGCGCGATATTATGCAGTTTCCCATTCCAAATATGCGTCGTGGTATAAAGGAAAGCCTCGAATCCCTTGTCGACCGCATCCTTGCGGCCAAGAAAGCCGATCCGGCTGCCGACACATCG
>CAZOXS010000335.1:0-4209 GCA_964583785.1 uncultured Victivallales bacterium | reverse complement strand
TTACTTGCAGAATGTTTCCTGCACTTGCATACAATGTTTTCGAGCTTGGCGAAGATGGCGATTTTCACCACAAATGTTGATGCGGAGAACCAAATTTTGATTAACCACAAATGTGTCTGTGGAGCACTGAACCGCCACTTTTGCCAAACCCGTGTTATTTGCGGTTTTTCTTTCGTGTAGTGCTGTCATACTGTTATTGTTTCAAGAGTCTTGGCAACGTAGGTTTTGTAGTCCGTATATTCTGTTTTTTCAACTGCCCACGCTACTCGTGAGTCACTTCCAGGATGTGAAATAGGATTGTTGTTTCGTCTGTTAAACAAGTTTGAGATTTTAGTTTTAGTAGAATTGTCAAGTCCTTTTGCTGTCAAGTAAGTTTCTACATCAGGTTCTTTGTATGTCTTGATGTCTTTGCCTTCTAAAACGCAACAAGCCAACTGAACTTCATTAAGCAAATGGTTTAAAGCAACTGAATAATGCTCTTGCCTTTCCGTATAAACACGCTGTCTAATTTGCTCAATGAAGCTGACCTGCTTAGTCAAGGATTTCATTTTCTTTAAATCGACTTTATAGTATCCTGTGTTTTTGTTATCAACTACCTTTTTGAATTTCATAAATTCAAAAATTGGTTTTAGTTGTTCATTTGCTTGTAGTTTTTCAAAAAGTTTGACATTGGCAAAGTTTGATTGGCAAAGTAAAACAACAAGCAATCCTCTGTCAAAGGTTGTCAGCGATAATTTTGTAAGCAAGTAGTTTTCAAGTCGGGCTTTGGCAGTTGGGCAAAGCGTTAACGTTATTATCAATGGTTGTGGATACACACGGAGCAAGTCAAAGTTGAAGTTTAGAAACTTGCTTTCAAGTCGTGCAATGTTTGCAGCGGTTGAAAGTAACCCCAATACAGATTTGTCATAAATATCTTTAAGTGTTTCACTTTCTTGTCTTGACAAGTCGTTGTAAACTTGCGAAACATCTCTTGCTTTTATTGTGTCAATTAGCCCTAACAGACGGTTCACTTTGTCTGCAACTGCAATATCTTTTTCAGATTCGGGTTCGGGATAATCTTCTGAAACTTTTTTAATTAAGTCCAAAAGTTTTTCTCTCTTGTCCAATTTGTTAATTCTAAATAGTTCTGCTTTTCCATTAAATCTTAAATTGAGCTGTAGGTAAAATTCGTCCGCAATTTTATTTAGAAGTTGATAAATAAAACCATTTCTTGTGTCCTCTGTGTAATCCAATTCAAAAATTGTCATTTCCCTAAAGTCAATGGAAATATATATGTCGTCAACGTAACGTATGATTTTGAACCCGTTTACAATTTTGTATTCCTTATTCAATTCTAAAATTGCGTCCTCAATAATGAAGTCGCCAAATGTCAAGTAGAGGTGGCTTATAAAATTTGAGATTATGTTGTTGTCTGACTGTGGGATATTATCCGTTCCATTGCTTAGAAATCTGTAATAGAATTCTATTTGTTCCTTGGTTGAAGAGTCAAACTTATGGATGTTCAATTCACTTGGCTTTACATTTTGCTCAAGGAGATTTAAAAGTTTTGCAATACTGATGTTGTCAAAGTAATTCTGAATATCTAAACGTAGGATAACTTTGTTGTCTGGATTTGCCGTTTCGTCAACTAACTCCTTTTTGAATTTGTGATAATGAGAATAATAAAGTGTTGTGTTTTTATTCAATACAAGTTCGCTTGTGCCTGTATCAAACTTCAAATCTCCACCGTAATGCGATTTAATGCTTGCACTTTTTTTGTCCGTCAAATACTGTTGTGAAACCCGCAATAAATAAAGTCCAAAAGCATACATAAGTTGTTGCATTGGGTAACTGAAAAAGTAAAAACTCCTTAGTCCAATTCCTGTTTTTGGGACTGTATATCTATGAAAGAAAAACTCTCTTTCAAGTCCATAAAATAAATTATTTGATACTCTTTCTGTGAAGTAAGTTTTTTCTCCAACTTTTTTTGTAAGTCCTTTTACATTGTCAAAGTAGTGGAAGTTAAGAGTGTTGTATGTCTTGTAATGTGCTTTGTCCTTGATTTGATAGTCCAACAATTTCTTGGCTGATGTCCAGGTGTCAAATGTCAAAAAGTGTCCTGCTTGTAATTTTTTAAGGTCTGTCATTGAATTGTCTGTTGTTGGTTTGGCGGTCTTCTAAAATCGCATATAACGTGTTCGTGTATGGAAAGTTGCGTGTTTGAGGGCGAGGATTTTCCAAAGGAAAATCGGAAGCCGACAAACAAGCAACAACCTTTGTGCTAGCTAACACTAGCAATTTTTTATACACGGTGTTACCACACGTTTTTATAATTTTTCCATTTCTCCAAATCCATATGTTCTATCAGAAAGGTTTGAATAATAGATATAATTTCCATTTTCAAGCACGTCAATTATTTTGACATCTATTTTTTGTCCAATTAAATATTCATATTCTGGTTTAGAAACTTTTAAATAAGTCAGAACGTAATTACAAGGTGAAATCCACTCAATTTTGTAAACTGATTTAGAGTCTTTTGTTTTCTCAATTTGTTTCTGCTTTCGCCTTTTAATTTTCACGTCTCGATATTCAGGATTTATATATCGATATTTTCCTTTTTCAAATTCCGCAACACAATTAGAATCCGCTTCAGCTATAGATTCATATTTAGAATTCACAATGGTAAAGGGATAGTCGAAACATTGGTTACTAAATTTACTTCCTGGTAAAAAGTCAATTCCTTTCCGATATTCAATAATCTGTTGGATTATGTCTTTGTTTTTATAAGTCGTTCTTTTTGGAATTTCAGTTACAGAGATTGTTTCTCCATTTTCTCCAATGCAAATTTTCACATAAAGAAATTCAACAACTTCGACGTCATCGACGAAAAAGTATTGCTGAATTTGAGAAAAAGTCAGAGAGGATTGTAAAATAAAAATCAGAAATATTGTTTTTCGCATAGTTTTGGTCAAATGTGTGGCAACGGACGTATATAAAAAATCGAAGCGGATTTATCAAATCAGAGTTCCGCGAGGAACGAATGATGAAGATCAATCAGCAAGATTTTGGACGGGCGTTACCGCTAGCTTTGTTTTTTATATGGTGTTGTAAACAGTTTTTCTTTAAAAATGTAAAATATCACCTTCAATAAATTCAATGATTTCTTCTGGCCAAGTTAAATATTTGCCGTAACTACCTTCTTTTTGCTTTGCACCTTGGACTTCGCCTTTTTTTGTCGCAATCCAATCGTCATCTGTTTTATACATCAACTTTTCGTTAACAAGAGCTTCATTAACTTTTCTACTACTTAACCCCGTAATTTCGGCAATCTCCTTTGTCGTTAAATATTTCGATGCTGAAAAGCTTTTTTTTGATTTTGGTTCTTTCTCTGTTATTGATTCTATTTTTTTTTCAATTTTTTTTACAGATACTCTAATTTCTTCGCTAATTGTAAGAAGTCTTTGAACTTCAATAAAAATATCTTGATATAATTCAGGGTCATTTTCTTTTGTAACATGGATACCCATTTCATCATTATTTTGTTGAGAGAAAGAGTATAAGTTCATTGAGGTAACTATTGCTTCATTTTCATTTAGATAGCATTTTGCATGGAGCGTGGAGCAAACGCTTGTTCGAACACCAATTTGACTTTCCAACCAATTACTTTCTTCAAGTTGTAATTTGCTTTCTTTGTAAACAATTCTAATATCTTTTTTTTGGATATTTAAGTTGTGGATATGGTCACGAACTCTATTATGAAATTGTAAGTAGGGACTTATTAAAATTAAACGGTCTTGAGTATTTTTGATTAGTTCTTCTAAGTGATAAGAAACACCTGTAGTATTTAGAAATTTTGCCATTTGTGTATGCTTTTATTATTTGAAGTTTATGGTATTTGAACAAAGATAAAAAAAAACAGTTTCAGAATTACTTTCAATGAGTGTTAAATTGTTGCTAACTTACTTATATGTATGACTCCATCATACTTATCTAACCATTTAAGGTAGGTATATGAAAATTTACATACTTTATATTGGTAAATATATAAATAATTCATTATAAATAATTAATAGGGGCTTTTTAATTGATCAAAGCTTTTTGCCGTTAGATGTGTGAAAACGGCTGTGGTTTTGTTGCAATAGCGGCCTAATAAACTTCTTAAAGTATCAAATTTAAAACAGTATAAAAATACTGAAAATTCAACGGATTAAGCAAACTTAATAATAGTAT
>CAZOXS010000334.1:0-6781 GCA_964583785.1 uncultured Victivallales bacterium | reverse complement strand
AACACTCGCACCACGCCACACGTTGAAATGCACAAACAGCGCTGCACACGGAAACAAATTTCAAATATTTTTGGCTAGCTATCAGAACGGAGATTTATTCATGGCACTGCATCCTGACTTTCCGCATTCACCGCATGCGATTCTGGATCCATCGGTGCGCTGGTTCCCGGCGGATGAGGCGTTGCGCACCACGACGATGGACAAGTTGATGCCGCCGCTGGTGGCGCAGCTCCGGCGCAAGGTGCAGGAATTCCGTGCCAGCGGTTATGCCGGGGCGTCGTCCACGAGCAGGAGCCTGCTGAACTGGTGGTTCCGTGAGCCGCATTTGCTCACCGGCGTTGGCAACATCTCGGGAAACTTCTCGTATTACTTCGCCCAGCGGGAAGCCATTGAGACGATCATCTACCTTTGCGACGTGGTTGGGGCCAAGGACAAGTATGATTTGATCCGGTTTGACGCGAGCGGGGCCGTGTCAGCCAATATGTTCGACGAGACCTGGCGGCGCTATGTCATTAAAATGGCAACCGGTAGCGGCAAGACCAAAGTCCTGAGCCTAGCACTGGCCTGGAGTTTCTTCCATAAGCTCTATGAACCGGACTCGACGCTTTCGCGCAATTTTTTGGTGATCACGCCGAACATCATCGTGCTTGATCGCGTATACAAGGATTTCCAGGGACTGCGGATCTTCTTCGAGGATCCCGTGCTGCCGGACAACGGGTACGACGGTCAGCACTGGCGGGACGATTTCCAGTTGACGCTGCATGTGCAGGATGAAGTGCGCGTGACGCGGCCCACGGGGAATATCTTCCTGACCAACATCCACCGCGTCTATACCGGCGAGGAAATTCCACCCTCGCCGGACGATGACAACACAATGGATTATTTCTTCGGCAAACGGCCCACCGGCGCCACCACGGATTCCAAGGTGGACCTCGGGATGATCGTGCGGGACATCAATGAACTGATGATCTTGAATGACGAAGCCCATCATATTCACGATAACAGTCTGGCATGGTTCAAATCCCTTGAGGATATTCACAACCGGCTGCTACAGAAAGGCGGGGCACTGAGTCTGCAGGTGGATGTCACGGCCACGCCAAAGCACAATAATGGCGCGATCTTCGTGCAGACGGTCGCGGACTATCCGCTTGTCGAGGCCATCTCGCAGAATGTCGTCAAGCATCCTGTGCTGCCTGATGCGCCCAGTCGCGCGAAACTGCATGAGCGGCAGAGCGTTAAATTTACCGACAAATACGCCGATTACCTCGATCTGGGCGTTTTGGAATGGCGCAAGGCTTATGATGAGCACCGCAAGATGAACAAGAAGGCCGTCCTTTTCGTGATGACCGATGACACGCGCAACTGCGACGAAGTCGCCGAATATCTGGAGAATCGTTATCCCGATCTCAAGGGCGGCGTGCTTGTCATTCATACGAAAAACAATGGTGACATATCCGAGGCGTCTTCAGGCAAGGCCAAGGAGGAACTGGAGGCGCTTCGCAAGCAAGCCAACGCGATTGATGATTCGGCAAGTCCCTGCAAGGTGATCGTCTCGGTGCTGATGCTCAAGGAAGGCTGGGATGTGCGCAATGTGACGACGATTGTCGGGCTGCGGGCCTACACATCCAAAAGCAATGTACTGCCCGAACAGACGCTGGGCCGCGGACTGCGCAAGATGTATCCGGGCGATACCGAGGAGTACGTCAGCGTGGTCGGCACCGATGCCTTCATGGAGTTCGTGGAGTCCATCCAGGCCGAAGGCGTTGAATTGGAACGCAAGGCCATGGGTGAAGGCACGAAGGCCAAAGCGCCGCTGGTGGTGGAAGTGGACAGTCAGAACCCCCGGAAGGATCTGGACGCGCTGGATATTGAAATACCTGTGTTGGCGCCCCGCGTGTACCGTGAATACAAGAACCTCGCGGACCTGGATGTCAGCAGGAGTCGTTTCCAGCCGGTCTTGTACCAGCATTTCTCCGAAGCGCAGCAGCGCGAGATTGTATTCAAGGACATCACAACCGGCGAGATCACGCACACGACGGTACTGGACAGCGCCGGTGTCGCCGACTACCGCAGCGTGATCGGCTATTTTGCACGAACGGTCATGAAGGAACTGCGGCTGATCAGTGGCTATGACGTCCTTTACGGGAAGGTCAAAGCCTTCGTTCAAGAGTCTCTGTTTGGTGAGCCTGTTGATTTGGAATCACCCGACACGCTGCGCAATCTATCGGAATTGGCGGCGGCGAAAACGATTATAGAAAGCTTCAAGCAGGCTATCAACGCGCTGACCGTGCGCGACAAGGGCGATGCCGAAATCCGTGACACGATTAAACTACGCCAAACGCGGCCCTTTGTCGTCAAGGACCAGGGCTATATGGTGCCCCGTAAGTCCATCTTCAACCGGATTATCGGCGATAGCAGCTTTGAACTCGAATTCGCAAACTTTCTAGAGCAATGCCCGGATGTGGCAGCCTATGCCAAGAATTTCCTGGCCGTGCACTTCAAGCTGGACTACGTGAATGCGGACGGCGATATATCAAATTACTATCCTGATTTTATCGTTAAACTGTGCGATGGACAGGTGGTCATCGTCGAGACCAAGGGTCAGGAAGATCTTGATGTGCCGCAGAAGATGGCCCGGCTTCGGCAGTGGTGCGAGGATATCAACGCTGCGCAAGATTCCACCCGCTTTGATTATGCGTTTGTCGATCAGGCTAGTTTTTCAACCTATCACCCCAAGGCGTTTTCAGACCTGCTCACCGGGTTCCTTGATTACAAGGGTTATCGGTAGGTAGCTCCAGGCGATTATGGGATGGATTACGAGGATGCTCTTTTCCTGAAAAATATCGCCATTCCGGTTGTGGTTCGGTACGCTGTAGGCCAGCTTTTATTAAGGATCGAGAGGGTATTGTGAATCTAGCAACACTTGAGACGGAATTTGAACGGCGGCGGGAGCAGATTGTGGCGGATTGGGAGACATTTCTGCGCTTCCCGAGTGTCAGTGCCGATCCGGCGCGTCAGCAGGATTGTCTTGACTGTGCCGAGTGGCTGGCCGCGCGCCTACAGCGGCACGGGTTTACGACGGAATTGGCTCCAACCGGCACGAAACCGTTTGTGTTCGCCGAGCGCGCGGGTAAGCCCGACCGGCCGACGATCCTATTCTACGGGCATTACGATGTGCAGCCGGTCGATCCGCTTGCTTCCTGGACCACGCTGCCATTTGAACCGACCTGGCGGGGCGACCGGCTTTTCGCGCGCGGGGCCCAGGACAACAAGGGGCAGGTTTTTTATACGCTGGCCGCCATCGAGACGCTGATTGCGAACGACGCGCTGGACGTGAACCTCAAGGTACTGATCGAGGGCGAGGAGGAATGCAGCAGTGGCGGATTGAATCGCGTGCTCGAAAGCTGGCGCGAACGACTCCAGGCCGATATCCTGATGGTGCACGACACCTGCATGGTGCAGTCCGGTGCCCCGACGATCATCATGGGCCTGCGGGGGATTGTGCATCTGAGCGCGCAGCTAAGCGGTACGGACCACGATCTGCATTCCGGCGTGCATGGCGGACTCGCGCCCAACGCCGCGCAGGGGGTGGCGCAACTGGCCGCCTCGCTTTTCGACCCCGACGGCCGCGTGGCCGTCCCCGGCTTCTATAACGGCGTGATCCCTCCTTCGCCGCGCGAATCGCAATTGGCGGCGTCCGTTCCCTTCGATGCCGGGGCTTATTGCCGCCAGACCGGCACGACGCCCGACGGTGGTATTCGCAGTCTTCCTCCCTACGAGCGGGTTGGGTTCCTGCCCAGCCTGGACGTCAACGGCATCCACAGCGGCTATAGTGGCAGCGGCATGAAGACGATCATCCCTGCCGCCGCCGAGCTCAAACTGACCGCCCGCCTGGTGCCCGGTCAGGATCCGCAGGCCGTGCTCGATTCGATTTCCGCGCACCTTTCCCGCCATACGCCTGCCGGTATGCGGTTGACGCAGGCCGACAAGGGCATCGGCGGTCCGGGGTTCCGGCTCGATCCGGATGCCCCCGCCGTCCGCACGGCGCAGGGGGCGCTGGCGACGCTTTGCCCCGGCCAGCCTGTGGCCTTCCTGTGGGAGGGAGCTTCCATCCCGATCGTCGCCCGCCTAGCCGAGGTCTCGGGGGGCAAGCCGCTGCTGGTCGGCTTCGGCCTGGAGGCCGACCGCATCCATGCGCCCGACGAGTCGTTCTCGCTGGCACAGTTCAAATCGGGTTTCCTTTACAGCGCCCTGTTCCTGCAATCCGTAACCTGAGCAGCCCCTCTCATGGCCTATCCGAATAACAAGCCCCCCTGGAAGCAGCGCAAGAAGCCGCCACCACCGCCATCGCCGGACAATCCGGAAGCCGGCGAGCTTTGCGGCGTGGTCGAGTCAATTGTCTTCCGCAACGAGGACAGCGGCTACAGCGTCTGCCGTGTGAAGGTCGACGGGAAGCAGGCGGAGCCGGTCACCGTCGTGGGCACCTGCTCGGCCATGTGGGTCGGCGAGAGTCTGCGGGCCGAGGGCCAGTGGATCCGCCACCCGCAGCACGGGTTCCAGTTCCAGGCGGCGGCGATCACCTGCATGGCCCCCAGCTCCGCCAAGGGCATCGAGCGCTACCTGGCCAGCGGTATGATCCGCGGTATCGGCAAGGTCATGGCCAAACGCCTGGTCGACACCTTCGGCGAGGACACCCTGCGCATCATCGAGAAGGAATCCAGCCGTATCGAGGAGATCGAGGGAATCGGCCCCGTCCGGCGCAAGCGCATCAAGGAATCGTGGAACGAGCAGAAGGCCGTGCGCGATATCATGATCTTCCTGCAAGGGCACGGCATCGGCACCGCCCAGGCCGCCCGTATCTACCGCCAGTACGGCAATGAGGCGGTCGCGATGGTGCGCACGAACCCCTACCGGCTGTGCGCGGATGTCTGGGGCATCGGGTTCAAAACCGCCGACAGCGTGGCCATGAGCCTTGGCATTCCCGAGAACTCCGTGATCCGCGCGCGCGCCGGCATCGTCTATGTGATGCGTACGCTTTCGGAAGAGGGTCACTGCTACTGCACCGAGCCGGAACTGCTGCTGCATACGGAGAATTTGCTCGGCATTTCGATCGAGATCCTGGCCGAGGCGCTGGGGCAGGAACTGGAGACCCCGCGGCTGGTCAAGGATGAGGACCGCATCTACCTCGCCGAGCTGTTCGAGGCCGAATGCGCCGTGGCCGACGGCATCCGCCGCCTGCTGGACACGCCGGTGCGGTTCAAGCCGATCGTGGCCGACAAGGCCGTCGAGTGGGCCCAGGCGCAGATGCGCATCACCTTCGCGCCGAAGCAGCACGAGGCGCTGGAAACCGCCCTGCGTTCAAAAGTCTCGATCATCACCGGCGGTCCCGGAGTCGGCAAGACCACGATCATCCGTGCCCTGTGCGACGTCTATGCCGCCCGCAAGCTCACCGTCCGCATGGCGGCACCCACGGGCCGCGCCGCCAAGCGCATGGCCGAGGCCACTGGCGGCGAGGCGCTCACGATCCACCGCCTGCTCAAGTTCCTGCCGCAGTCCGGCACGTTTGAATTCAACGCCGAGAACAAGCTCGAGGGTGACTGCTTTATCCTCGATGAAGTCTCGATGATCGATATCGCGCTGATGGCGCACGTCATGCGTGCCCTACCCGGTGAGGCGACCCTGGTGCTGGTGGGCGATATCGACCAGTTGCCCAGTGTCGGTCCCGGCAACGTGCTGCGCGACCTGATCCACTCGAACGTCATCCCCTGCGAGGCGCTCGATACGATCTTCCGCCAGGAGAGCGGCGGGCTGATCGTGCGCAACGCCCACCGCATCAACCAGGGCGAGATGCTGGTGATGCCGGAGGAGGGTGATACCGCCGCTGATTTCTATTTCCTCGATACCGAGGAACCCGATGATGTGATCCAGCGCATGCTCGACCTCGTTACCAAGCGCATTCCCAAGCGGTTCGGGCTCGACCCGTTCAGCGATATCCAGGTGCTCACCCCTATGCGGCGCAACCAGCTCGGGGCCGACAACCTCAACGCCGTGCTGCAGCAGGCCCTGAATCCGTCCGGCCACGAGATCGAGCGCTTCGGCCGCAAATACCGCAAGGGCGACCGTGTCATGCAGGTGCGCAACAACTACGACAAGGAAGTCTTCAATGGCGACATCGGCAGCATCACCTTCGTCAACGAGGAGGACCAGGAGATCACCGTCGAGTCCGATGGCCGGAACGTGGTCTACGACTTCTCGGAACTGGACGAACTGGTGCATGCCTACGCCAGCACCATCCACAAATCACAGGGCAGCGAATACCCGGCGGTGGTCATCTTGTTGACCACCCAGCACTTCAAACTGCTGCAGCGCAACCTGCTTTACACGGCCGTCACCCGCGGCAAGCGGCTGGTCTGCATCATCGGCAGCCGCAAGGCCGTCGGCATGGCCATCCGCAACACCGAGATCCGCCAGCGCCGCACCGGCCTGAAGGACCGCGTGCGCCGGGCGTTGCAATAATTCGTGCTTTAAAATAAGCCGCAGTCATGGTTTGATATCGGGCAATCATGTCAAAGTGCCCGAAAAAGAAAAATGCGAATCGAAAGCCAGCCGCCGCCACGAAAGGGGCGGGTGCCTGTGCGGAGACGCCCGCGGCGGTGGTGCCGGAACTTGAAAGCGCCATCCTGCAATTGCGCGGACGTCGCAGCATGGTTCTGGCGCGTCAACTGAAGCCGGAAGGTTCCATCCCGGCGGAACGGTGTGAAAAGCTGGTAGCGGCGGCGCA
>CAZOXS010000333.1:0-2699 GCA_964583785.1 uncultured Victivallales bacterium | reverse complement strand
TTATTAACTTTCTTTTTTAGATATTTAAAAGATCTTATAAAAGAATGATATTTATATATTGCACAACCACCATTATATAAGCTTACAAAATGAAAAAAATATTGGTATGTTTTCACTGAAGAAGAAAAACAAGCTATAATTGATTCTGAAGAAATAAATTGAGAAAATATTCAAAGATATAAAGGTTTATGAGAGATGAATCCTGAACAACTTTGGGAAACAACTATGGATCCATTAACTAGAAAAATGTACAGAGTTAGTATAGAAGATGCTGAACAAGCAGATGAAATATTTAAAATACTTATGTGAGATGAAGTTGCTCCAAGAAGAAGATTTATACAATCAAGAGCAAAAGATGTAAAAAATTTAGATGTATAGAAATATATGTCTAAAAAACTAGAACATTGCATTGTTAAAAAAAGAGATTTTTGTTAAAATCTCTTTTTAATTTGCTTTAATCTAAGCCAAAAATATTTATTATGATAAAAAGTGTAAAAAAATTTTGACTTTAATTAAAAAAAATATAAAATCTCACTCGCTACACTAAATAGCAAATATTTATTCCTCAATAGCTCAGCGGTAGAGTAGATGGCTGTTAACCATTTGGTCGTTGGTTCGAATCCAACTTGGGGAGCCATTAAATAAAATGTTCATTAAATGAAATACTAGGTGTGGAGAGATGCCAGAGCGGTTGAACGGAACAGTCTTGAAAACTGTCGTGGGGCGACTCACCCAGGGTTCGAATCCCTGTCTCTCCGCCATTTTTTTTGTTTTAAAATTGATATGGAAGGGTGCCAGAGTGGCTGAACGGGCTCCCCTGCTAAGGGAGTGAGCCTTTACGGGTTCCGTGGGTTCGAATCCCATCCCTTCCGCCATTCTACCTTATTAATGGGCCTGTAGCTCAGGGGTTAGAGCAGTTGGCTCATAACCAATTGGTCGTTGGTTCAATTCCAACCAGGCCCACCATCTTTTAAAACAAGATAAAAAAGGATTATATAAATGTATTAATTAACTAAGTTTATAAAAAAACTAAAAAAGTTTTGACTTAATTAATTAAACTCATACAATCCAAAAGCTTTAATTTATATCGCTATATAAATTGTAATAATTTGATTTAATCTAGGTTCTAAAAAAAACTAAAAAAAGTTTTGACTTAATAAATTAAAATCATACAATCCAGAAGCTTTAATAAAAGAAGTTTTATACATTAAACAAATGTTATAAATTAAGATATTAATAATTGATTTAAAAAGTTAAAAAAGTTTTGACAAAATAAATTAAATTCATAATATCCAGAAGCATTAAAAAAGAAGCAAGACATAAAAAATCTATTTAGTCAATTATCTTTAATTAACCTATTATATATAATAACAATTAAATATAAAAAAGTTAAAAAAAGTTTTGACAAATTAAAATAAATTAATACACTCTTGTTACTTAAAAAGAGAAGAAGTTCTTTAAAATAAACAGAATATTAAAAGAAAAAACCATTTCTAAATAGGAAAACAAAAAAATCAAAAAATCCTATATTTTTATAGGTGCTAAGTTTAAAAGAGTTTGATCCTAGCTCAGGGTTAACGCTAGCGGTGCGCCTAACACATGCAAGTCGAGCGGTATTGGTATTTTAAAAATCTTCGTATTAATGAAATATTGAGAGAGCGGCGAACGGGTGAGTAACACGTTGGTACATGCCCCCAAGTCAGGGATAGCCAGAAGAAATTCTGATTAATACCGGATAGTCTCTTTGGAGTAAAAATTTATTGCTTGGGGAGTGGCCTGCGTTCTATCAGCTAGTTGGTGAGGTAATAGCTCACCAAGGCTATGACGGATACTTGGTCTGAGAGGATGATCAGGCACAATGGAACTGAGATACGGTCCATACTCCTACGGGAGGCAGCAGTGAGGAATCTTCCACAATGGACGAAAGTCTGATGGAGCGACACCGCGTGAAGGATGAAGGCCTAACGGTTGTAAACTTCTTTTCTGAAGGAGCATAATGAGAGTACTTCAGGAATAAGGGACGGCTAAATACGTGCCAGCAGCCGCGGTAATACGTATGTCTCAAGCGTTACCCGGAATCACTGGGTGTAAAGGGTTCGTAGGTGGTTTAATAAGTTGGATATAAAAGACCGGAGCTCAACTCCGTGTTGGTATTCAAAACTGTTAAACTAGAATTAGGGAGAGGTAAGCGGAATTCTAGGTGTAGGGGTGCAATCCGTAGATACCTAGAGGAACACCAAAAGCGAAGGCAGCTTACTGGAACTATATTGACACTGATGAACGAAAGCGTGGGGAGCGAAAAGGATTAGATACCCTTGTAGTCCACGCCCTAAACGTTGATAACTAAGTGTTGCGACTCGCTCGCAGTACTGAAGCTAACGCGATAAGTTATCCACCTGAGGAGTACGGTCGCAAGATTAAAACTCAAAGGAATAGACGGGGACCCACACAAGCAGTGGATCACGTGGTTTAATTCGACAATAAACGGGGAACCTTACCCAGACTTGACATCTACCGAATCTTCTAGAGATAGAAGAGTGCCTTTATTGGAGCGGTAAGACAGGTGCTGCATGGTTGTCGTCAGCTCGTGCCTTGAGGTGTTCGGTTAAGTCCGTTAACGAGCGCAACCCATGTCCTTAGTTATTATGTCTAAGGAGACTGCCTTGGTTAACAAGGAGGAAGGTGTGGATGACGTCAAA
>CAZOXS010000332.1:0-3209 GCA_964583785.1 uncultured Victivallales bacterium | reverse complement strand
GCTCTATCAATCCGTGACCACGGGCGATTCGTTCCTGCGGACCTTTTTCAAGGTGATCAAGGCCGGGGTGGGCGATGGTACCGTCGCCCGCGTCTTCGTGACCGGGGTGCTGCCGGTGACGATGGATGACCTGACCAGCGGGTTCAATATCGGGCAGATCAGCACGCTCAAGGAAGAGACTCTCAACATGATGGGTTTCACACAGGCGGAAACCGATGTCTATCTCGACGAGATATTTTCCGATTATGACTGGTCCGATGCGCTCAAGCACCGCGTGCGCGACGATCTGCGCATCCACTACAACGGCTACCGCCTGCTGCCGGATGCAACCGAGACGCTTTACAAACTCGACCATCTGCAAGTGCCTCCTTTAACGAACTGGAGCATATCGAGGTCTCGCTCGGCTACACGGACATGTTCCGGCAGTTTCTCAAGGATCACGACTGGGCCGCCTTGTTCGCGGGCTACTGGCAACCGTATGTCGGCCAGATTCCGGCCCAGGCGTTTGATAAAGCCAACGAGAACCTGTTTCGCATAACGTTTTACGAGCTCTGCACACGGTACCTTTATCCTGACTTCATGTTTGCCATCGAGGTCAATCATGCCACCGGCCGCAGCGACTGGGAGGCGATCGGTCGTGCCGGCACGCAGTTCGAGAACCAGGCCGCCGTGATCGAGTTCAAGCATGTCCCCAAAGCCAGGGCCGCCGCGCTCGGCGTCATGGATTGGACCGACCCGCCCGCCGAGGCCGTCGAGCAGGTTGAGGCCTACGCCGCCAGCCTGCTGCGCCGCTACCCTGCGCTGTCCATCACCCGCCACGTCGTCTGCTCCGTCAGCGCCACCGAACACCGCTTGCGGACGCTGGGGTGATGTCGACGGTGTCAGGCCTTGAAAACTCCGGCTACGCTTCGCTTCGCCGGACTTTCCGCGGCCTGACACCGAATTCCCATACTGGCGGCCTTGTGGGATCTTTGCCCTAGAACGCCACGCGGGCGCCGCCGCTGACGAAGCGGCCGGGCAGCGGGTAGCCCGCCAGGGTCTCGTAGCTGACGTCGGCCACATTCTCGCAGCCGGCGAAGAGCGTCAACCGCAGATCCTCGCCCAGCGGCGGCACGTACGAAACCCGCACGTTGCCGACGGTGTAGGCATCGACCTTCTCGACGGTAGCGCGCGTCCCCTGACCGTCACGCCCGTTGAAGGCGTACTGGCTGGCGACGGCATCGACATCGGCATGCAGCCGCAGTCGCCGGGTGATCGAAAGCGTCGCCCCGGCCGAGGCGGACCATTCCGGTGCGCGCGGCGTTTTTTCATCCTCTGCGTCCAGCAGCGTCACGCTCGCGTACAGCGCCAGATGACGGTTCGGGGTCACGCCCGTCGAAAGTTCCAGACCATCGATATCGGCACTGCCCGCGTTGACCAGCCCCTGCGGGGTCCACTGTAGCAGGTTATCCGTGCGGTCGCGGAAGGCGGCAAACCCGGCACGGACGGCGTCCCCTTCGCTATGCCACTGCACCCCGGCCTCGAGATGGTCGAGAACCTCGGCCTCCAGCCGATTAAGCGTGGCGGCCGCGATGCCGCTGGCGTACACGCCGGGATAATTCACCCCGCGGGCGGCACTGGAAAAGAGTGTCCAGCCCCCCTGACGCGCCGTCACGCCGACATGCGGCGCGAACTCATGATCGAACTGACTGTGGAAATAGCCGCGCACCCCGGCCGAGGGCTGCAGGACCCAGCCCGCCACCAGCGGCAGAAGCACATCCCCGGCCACGCCCGGCACGAGCGTCTCGTAGCGTTCGTCATAGGCAAACGGCACCATCCCGCTAACCGTGCGGTTTTCCGTCTCGCCGCCCTCGGATGACCCTTCCAGCGCGGCATGCAGGTTGAACGGAGCCCAGGCCAACGTCTGCCCGGCGCGGAACCCGTAGTTTTCCCAATCGGTATCGGAGGATCCCGGCGGTGTGCCCGGCCCGTTGATGAAATCCTTGTCCCAGCGGATCTGACCATCCTCGTGATAAACCAGCGTGTAGCCGCTCAGCGACTCGCTGCGGTTGTCCATCCGCACGGAACTGGTGAGTGTGCGGGTTGCGAAGCGGTCGCGCACCGGCACGGGCTGACCGACCGCGCCGGGATCGTCGACACGGTTGTCGGTCACCATCACCTGCGCGCTCAGCGCCAATACGTCATTCAGACGGCTGCCGACACGACCGTAAAGCGATTGCAGCCGGGCAGCCGAATGCGGACGGTGCCCGTCGGTCTCGCGGTGCGAGACGCCAGCGTAGTAATCGTAGCCCTCCTGGCTGCGGCCACCGTGATGCAGCCGGGCGGTCAGGGTGCCATACTCGCCAGCGGTGACTTCCGCCTCAGTCTCCAGACCGGGCTTGGCGCGTCGGCGCGAGGTGATGTCAACAGATCCGAAGGTGCCGCTGCTGACGGTTGGCTGTGGTCCCTTGTAGACCGCGATCCGTTCGGCATGGTCCACCGCCACGGCATCCATCAGCGGGTGATCCCACACGCCGACGACGCGCGGCACGCCATCGTTATAGACCATGATGTCGCTACCGGGGCGGCCCGTACCGCGCCCGCGGATGTAGATCGAGCCGCCGTCGGCCCCGCCAAACGCACCCAGCAGGGAATAGCGCGAGATGCCGACGCCTGGCAGACGCCGCAGCGCCGACGGCAGATCCTGCGCACCGGCATTGTCCATCTGGGCACGGCCAACCTCGGTAACACTGCCGCCGAACACCGTCACCCGCTCCTCCTCCAGCAGCGGCGGGGCGATCACCACGATCGGCGCCGCCTCCTGCGCACCGGTGGCGGCAACCGCCGACAACAACAACACGCCCGACAGAAAACGACCGGTATGCTCGCCAATACCTGCATTTTTTTCACCGCCCAACATCCAACATCCACCGCCCAACATCGAATGAAAGATTCCCCAACTTGGGCGTTGGATGTTGGACGTTGGATGTTGGGCGTTGGATTCAATTCGGCTCGATTTACCAATCCTTTTTTGGCCAAACCAACGGGTTGTCGACGTGCCTATATTTAATGCCCGCATCTCGTTACCCCTCCATTCCCAGTGCCTTATTGTCATCCTCGTTCTTCTCGCTGTAGCCGCTATCCTGCCGCGCATGGTTGACCTTGTGCTTGGCGCAGTAGAGTTGGTAGACGTCTTCCGCGGACATGTCAAGCGTCTGCGCCAGCGAGAT
>CAZOXS010000331.1:0-9928 GCA_964583785.1 uncultured Victivallales bacterium | reverse complement strand
GGTCCAGGCCGAGGTCTTGGTCACGCCGGTGATGTAGCCGCGGACCACGAATTCCAGCGACAACTGCTTGCATTCCCTGGCCACGATGATATTGGGATCCGGCACGGAGACGATGTGATTGGGTACGATGTGGCGCGTCTGCTCGAACCAGTAGGCCGCGAGCTGGTTGAGCACCTGCCCCTTGAACGGGATCGTCCCGAGCACGCGGTCGAAGGCGGAAATACGGTCGGAGGTGACGATGATGCGTTCATCGCCCCGGCACAGCCAGTCGCGTACCTTGCCTCGCTCCGCCTGGGCTCCGGCGGGAAAGACCGCCTGCTCCAGCGTGTTCCCAAGTTCCGCATAAATACGATCGTCGGATATCATCTCATACTCCTTTCCGGTCTCCCTTATTCATACTTGCGGCAGCAATAAACGCCACCCGCATGTTCACGACACTGGTAAAAAGGTGCTTGCCGGGGCAATCGCTGGCCCCCAGTTCACGGTGACCGAAAAGCCGGTCCGGCTTGATCGAATAGTGTTGCTCCAGCGCCGCGACCAGTCCCTTGAGCGACGCCACGGTCGCCGCGGACGGCTTTTGGCGGTTGTAATTCCCCAACGCAAGAATGCCGATGTTGTCATCGTTCTGATTGGCGACATGCGCCCCCGCATACGCCAGTGAGCGACCTTCCCAGACGCGCCCATCGTAATCAATCACAAAATGATAGCCGATATCCGCGTACCCGAGCCGACGGTGCCCCCCGAAGATCGCATCGATGTCCGCCACCACGGAATTCTCATGGCGGGAGCTGGCTTCACCGGCTCCCTGATGATGAATCGTGATGCGCGAGAAGGGCTTGGCCTCCCGGAGCTGCCAGGCATTCGGCTGGACATCGGTCCAGCAGGAACGGCGACGCACCGCCAGACGCGACGGCAGGAAATCCAGATTGACCAGCGGCAACGGCTGCTTGACTACCGCCGCCCCGGCACGACACGTCGCCAGTGCTCCCGCCCCGGCGGTGGCCAGTAGCAGACGCATGAAATAGCGCCGTGTGGTTTTAATCCTGCACTCCGTGCACATCTTATTGGACTCCGGTTCAATTAAAGTAGGTCGTGGCACCCTGCCCGACCTGCCGAGCATAAGCCGCTTGACATCGAACTTATGCTCGGATGGACAGGCAAGGGTGCCTGTCCCACATTTGCAATCAGCATCTACCGATCCACCAGCAGCAGGTCGGGGATATGCAACCAGCCGCGTTTTTTTCCCGTCTGGACCAGTTTCGCCCGGCAAGCCCGGCAAACCTCATCCGCGAAAGCGGCCACCTTGCGCTTGTGCTCGCGCTGCAGAATTCCGGATGCCGCGTCACCCAGACGTCTCAATCCCAGCGTCCCGCGACCATCGGTCGGATCCCAGACTTGCGCCACACAGTCTATGATGATATTCAAACTGTTGAAAAAAACAAGCTCAAGTGCGGCCGAATCGCGCAACGCCATACGGCCAAGATCAACCGTCCAGACACTGGCATCGCCGCGGATGACCCATTCAGAAGGATGCACGAGCCCCGTCCCGAACACCAGCACGCGATGCGCCGCCTTGCGGGCACCTACCGAGAACAGAGCCTGGGAGGCCAGCATGACCAGATAACCCGATTCGACGTACATGCCTGCCTCGGCCGACTCGCCGGCATACGCCGCCACCGCCGTGGCTAGTTCCCGGACTTGCAGCGCATCCAGTTCAGGCAGATCGGCGCAATTTTCCTCGATCACCGACTGGACATGCGCGGTCAGCGGCAAGCCGCCCGGCGGCGTGATACGCTGGTTCGGAATCCAGATCACGACTTCCCGATCATATCCTGGATCGCGTTGACAAACTGGTTCACATCGCGAAAACGACGGTAGACGGAGGCAAAACGCACAAAGGCGACCTCGTCGAGCTTCTCGAGCCGGTCCATCACCTTCTGCCCAAGGATCTCGCTCGTGACCTCCCGCTCGTACTCGCTTTCGATCTCGTCGATCAGTGAATCGACCATGTTCTCGATGTCGCTGATGCTGATCGGCCGCTTCTCGCAGGCCCGTTCGATCCCGCTCAACAGCTTGTTGCGCTCGAATGCCTCATGCCGGCCGTCGGTTTTGATCACCTTGAGCTTGGGACGCAGGATCTCCTCATAGGTGGTGAAACGGTAGCCGCAACGGGCACACATGCGCCGACGACGGGTCGCGTCGCCATTGCGCGAGATGCGACTGTCGAGCACCTTATCTTCCATATGCGAGCATTTTGGACAACGCATTTCGCCGCTCCCGCTACTTTTCGAAGACGGCGGTCACGATGCTGCCGACATCCGACGCGGCCTCGCTTTCAACCGTCGCCACGATGCCACCACCGGTGGCGTTGGCCGACGTCTCTTTCAGCCGCACGCCTTTCGCCCCGTAAAGCACAACCGGAATTGCCCTGGTGTTGGGCATCACTGCCAGCATATCCGCCACCGCCGAACCGTTCAGTCCCTCCATGATCTGATTCAGGACGATCACATCCGGACGGCTTACAATCGCGGCCTCGACCGTTTCCGGCCCCTTGGCACAATGCTCGACCGTATAATCATGCTTGGAGAACCACTCCATCATGCGTTTCTTGATCGCGGGATCCGACTCGCCCAGGATAATACGGTGGCGAGTCCCACCGTGCACGATTCCAGTTTTCTCCCCGCGACGCAGGAAGATAATGCGTCCGACTTCCATGAGAAGATCCTGTGGATCGCAAGGCTTTGAAACAAAGCCATCAATCTCGACATTAGAAAAGAATTCCGCCATGTTAGACCGCGCCGTCAACACAAGCACCGGATAACGCGGCTTTCCCTTCTCATCCATGATCTCCTTCAGGAAGCCGATCCCGCCCATGCCAGGCATGCTCATATCAAGAATGATCAGTTCCGGCGTCATGCTCTTGAGTTTCTCGAGCCCCTTCTCGCCGCTTTCCGCCGTCACTACGTCATACCCCTCGAAACGCAGGAAATCACTCAGCGTGATCAACAGGCTGGTATCATCATCAATCAGTAACAGTCGCCGTTTATCGCTAGGCATAGCTAGTCCTCCTAAAAACCCACAGAAACGTAAAGAGTTGCAGTCTGGGATGAAACGCACGCAAAGTCAAATCGAATTCGTACACCCGTACCCACGAATTGCGACGTCAAACAAGACAAAATTCAGCACGACAAGAGGTTAGCGCTCCATCTGCCAACGCGCACCCGCACCGGAGACGAGCATGACATTGCCCCAGGCCGTGAAGTCGCCGGTGCGGATGATCGTCTTGACCCCATGACTGCGCACCTTCAGTTCCGTATGCGGGATCACCTCGACTTCCACCCCGAAAAGCCGCGAGACCTTATCGAAGTAAGTCGGGTTGTGCTCCCGTGTATCGGTCGCCATCACGACCTTCTCGACGGAATGAAACTTCTTGAGCTCGGCCAGCACATCCAGCACCGAGGGAACCCCCTCCGAAAGCGCGATGTCGATCAGCTCGACCTCGTCCGGACAGGGAAAGCCCGCATCCACAACCATCATCAGGTCCATGTGCCCCTGGCGCGTCAACGCCGAATCAATCGCCCCGTTCAACATCCCGACTTCTTTCATCACATCCCTTCCTTTTTGACTTTAAAGGCGAGTGCATACCGCCTACCCCGTCCTGTTCCTGCCTAGCGCATCCGGTTAACGTGCAGCGATACACTCGAGTTCAACCCTGGCACCGAGCGGAAGTTTGGACACCTCAACGGTTGATCGCGCAGGTGCGTGCTCACCAAAGCGCTCGGCATAGACCGCATTCATCGCCGCAAACTCAGTCATATCCTGATGGAATACGGTCGTCTTCACGGCATGCCCCAGCGTCAGCCCGGCCGCCTCAAGCACCGCCTGCATATTACTGAGCACTTGCCGCGTCTGCGCTTCTATCCCACCGTCAACCAGCTGCATCGTCCGGGGATTCAACGGGATCTGCCCCGAGCAGAACACCAGATGGTCCAGGACCTTGGCCTGGGAATACGGGCCGATTGCAGCCGGTGCAGAATCGGTTTTTATCGTTTCCATACGATCATTTCCTCTGTTTTGGTTAACGCCTCAATCGCCCAGGAACATCCGATAAACAGGGTTATCCGTCTCACGAACACAAGAATACCTGGCCGCTCGGGCAACTCAAAGCGATAAATTTCCTCGGATGCGTCTGTCCGCCGACCTCCAATCATGTGGCATACGTGCAGCTTGGCCAGCGTATTGCCTGACAGATCCTCAATCGCATACCCCTGCCGGCGCAGTCGCGCCAGCAGCTCGTCGCGTCCGAGTTTCCCTTGCTTCAGGCGGATCCCCAGAAGCACATCGCTTCCCTCTCCCACCGCATAACGCTCCGAGACAAAGCGCAATCGATCGAAATTCATATTCGCCCCGGAAACGATCGCCAACAACGATTTACCCTTAACCCGTTGGCCTTGCGCAACCTTCACGAGTCCGGCAAGAGCCAGCGCACCGGCAGGTTCGGCAATCGATCGTGTATCATCGAACAGGGTCTTGATCGCGGCGCAAATCTCGTCTGTTGTCACGGTCACAACGTCATCCACATACTGGCGGGCAAGCGCAAACGGAAGCTTTCCCACTTGCGCCACACTGACGCCATCAGCAAAAACGCCCGTCGTCGGCAGCTTGACTCGACGACCAGCCATCAGTGCCGCCTGTAGGCACGCCGAGTCCTCGGCTTCAATACCAAATGACACGTATCTCCGGGTGAACATACTTGATGTAGGTAGAGCCTGCAAACACCCCCCCGCCCCCGACCGGAACAAATACCGCATGCAACCCTCGTCCCAGATGCTGGACAATCTCCATCCCGAAGGTGTCGCAACATGATAGTCTTCAACTACTTAACATTACAGAAGGAGTTGATGATGCCTGCATGTGCGACACCGAAGAGCTTAGCCGACCAGACCACGATCTGCAACCTTTTTTTACCACTTCCCGATACCGATTTCCGCGATTATCTCGCTGAAGTGGAAGATTTGGCTCGATTTGCCCCGGAAATCATCATGGCAATCAATGCCGACCTGGACTTGCGTGCTCGCGAGAAGAAGAGCCTGCGTCTGGCTGACCGCAAGTTTCAAGAAAGCAGGACACGGAAACTAATTTCAAATATTTGAGGCTCTTGCAAAACCCCTCGCTGTGCCCGCTTGAAGCCGGGCACAGCGAGGGGTTTTGCAAGAGCCTCATCAATCAAACCGGCGGCAAGCACGGCCGGATCGGTAAAGGTCTTGATCTGCTCACGGGCCGCCTGGACACCACCGTCGGGGTCCCACGCAATCGGCACTGGTGGTTGCCAGCCGGGAGCCATACGGGCCTCGACCAACCGATCCATCAGCGGCATCAGCCCGCGACTGATCTCGTCGATACCGCAAAGGGCATTGGTGTAGTCGACGAACATGGTCACGGCGCTATTCTTTTCAACACCGGCAGCATTCTGATAGGCAATCAGCTTGATGACATTCGAGGTTGTCCCCGTGTCATATCGCTCGATCCTGTAGAAGCCCTCGTAGCGATCGCGCAGATTCGGAAGGATCTCGCGTGTGACCCGGAGGCACTCGGGACATCCCGGCTCGACGTAGTAGTCGATGATGACGGGCGGGACGGCATCATCAGCCCAGGCAAGGGGCTGCAGACACAGACATGCTGCCACACAACGCATCTTGATGCTCATTACAGCGGGGCCCATTCATCCTGCTGTGGGGCGATAAGTATCGGGATCGAAATCGGCGGTTCGTTTGTGAGATCGGTAATGACCGTGATCTGGGCACCTTCCAATTTTCCGGAGGGAACAAGGTTGCCGATCTCGATCCGCCAGCCAGCCTTGCCAAACGGGATCTGTGATTGCACGGCGGCACTGCTCCGGCCGGCAGCGAAATACTCTTGATTTCAAACGGTGCCAGACTGCGCGAACGCAGGGCCACATGACGGGTCACGGGCTTCGGGGTATCCGATGGCAGTAACATCAGCGTCTGTGGTACGACCACGATATCACTGGCATCGGCAGGCCTATTGCCAGGCGGCGTTGTCTGGGTAACGCCACCACTGACGGACGGCAAGCTAGTCGGCGACGGTTCGATCCGCCCGGTCAACTGGAGAATCAAGTGAGGTTGCCGGGGATCATTGGTCGCGACGTAAAGACTCTTGCTGACCGTACCTTGGCGCCCCTTCAGCGCATAACAATCACAATCGCATATGCAAGTTTCTGTATCACGTTGATGATATTGCCCTCCGACAAGCGGCACCGTCAATTTGTATCCATTGCGTCATAGCGTCTGTTACCCGTTTTCTAAAAAATGAGATTCTGACTTTACAATCCACACCGGTCTGCATACTATACAACGTGTTATCAATTATTGACGCGGCCTTATCTGATGGAGACATGTGATGCCCCGAATCCTGCTTGTTGACGACGAACCCAGTATTTTAAGCGTCCTTTGCACCGTTTTGCGTTCAGAGGATTATGACGTTACCTCTGCCGCCGACGGTCAGCAGGCGATTGAATTGATCAAGAATGAGGATTTCGATCTGGTGATCTCCGATATCCGCATGGCTCCGGTCAACGGCATGGATATCCTCAAGGTGGTCCATCAGGAACGGCCCGAGGTCTCGGTCATCATGCTGACGGCCTACGGGTCGGTCGAGACCGCCATCGAGGCACTCAAACTCGGTGCCTTCGATTACGTCACGAAACCATTCAAGGTCGATGAGCTGCTGATCACCGTCCAGCGCGCGCTTTCCTACCGCAACGCGCTCAACGAGAACGCGACGCTCAAGGAGCAGTTGCAGACCCGCTACCAGTTCGACAACATCATTGCCGAAAGCCCGTCAATGAAGAACGTCTGCGACATGATTCGCCGGGTGGCACCAACCGACACCACCGTGCTGATCTACGGTCACAGCGGTACCGGCAAGGAACTGATCGCCAAGGCGATCCACGCCTACAGCACACGCAGCAAGAAGAACTTCCTGCCGGTCAACTGTGCGGCGCTGCCTGAGCCCCTGCTTGAATCCGAGATGTTCGGCCATGTCAAGGGGGCCTTCACGGGGGCGTCGTCCGACAAGGAAGGCCTTTTCGAGGCGGCGCATGGCGGTACTATTTTCCTGGATGAGATCGGTTCGATGCCGATGAGCATCCAAGGCAAGTTGCTACGCGTGCTGCAGGAAAAGGAAGTCCGCCGCGTAGGCAGCAACAAGACCATATCCGTGAATGCCCGTGTGCTGGCCGCCACCAACACCCCGCTGGAGAAAATGATCGAGGACGGCACGTTTCGCGAGGACCTCTACTACCGGATCAGCGTGATCCCGATCGAGATCGCCCCGCTGTGCGAACGCCGCGAGGACATCCTCCCGCTGGTCTATCATGTCATCAAGCAGGAAACCCCGGAAGGTCAGGACTACCCGTCGCTGAGTGCCGATGTCTGTAGCCTGCTCGAGAGCTACAACTGGCCCGGCAACGTCCGCGAGCTTGAAAATGCGATCAAGCACGCGATGACGTTCTCAAAGGACGGCCACATCACCCGCGATGTACTGCCGCCGAAGATTGCCAACACGACCGTCATGACCGCCGAAGAGTCCAGTGCCGAGCGCTTCGATGCCACACGGGGCCGCTCACTCAAGGCCTTCCTGCGCGACCAGGAGAAGAAATACCTGAACCAGGTATTGCAGTTCACCGGCGGCGATAAGGAAAAGGCCGCCAAGACCCTGCACATCAGTCTTGCCACCCTTTACCGCAAGCTGCCTGACGAGGAGTAGCCTTCACTCCTCGTGGTCATGCGGATCGATATCGACCTGTGAGTGCAGATGCTCACTGGAACTGGGCGTGGACAACACCCTGTAGATACACCAGCACAACAGCCCGGTCATCCCGGTCACCGTCGCCACCATTATCATCCAACCGCTAACGGTCATCGGGCCTCCTCTCGATCCCAGCGCTTGTTCGCGGATGCAATCACCAGCAGAAAAAAAACAAGGGCGATCAGGATCACCCCCACCGACATCAAAACTACCGGCGGTTCCCCGTCCGGCAGCGTCACCAGTGCCTTGAGACGCCCCGGTAACTCCTGCCAGCACCAGGCGGCAAACACCACCAGCAGGAAAAGCGGCGACACATACTTTAGCACGAAACCCAGCCCGGGGGGCAATCTCATTTCCGCCCCACGTTCAAGTTCAGCCATACCCTTTTTCAAGCCGATACCCCAGCTGAACAGGATCACCTGCAAGGTGGCCATGATAAAGATAAAGAAATTAGCCATCCAGAAATCAATCGTGTCCAGCGCGGTGAAGCCCTTGGAGAAGAAGACGATAAAGAGCGATCCCATCGTGGTCATCGCGCCGAGAATGGCAACCGACGGCTTGCGCCCGATCCCGAGTCCTTCCTCCAGCAACGCGATCGACGGCTGTAGCATGGAAAGCGAACTGGTCACCGCCGCAAAGAACAACAACGCGAAGAAAATGAAGCCGAAGAAGGCGCCCGCCGGCATCTGGTTGAAGACTTGAGGCAAGGTGACAAACCCCATCCCGAATGTCCCGGGCGGATTCTGGATCACTGCCGGCCCGAGAAATACAAACGCCGCCGGGATCGCGATCATCCCCCCGAGCACCACCTCGCAGAAACCATTTCCGGCGGCGGCAGTCAACGACGAGAGCGCGACGTCATCGTCCGGCTTCAGGTAGCTCGAATACGTAAGGATCAATCCGAATCCGACCGACATGCTGAAGAATATCTGCCCGGTGGCCGCCAGCCAGACTTCGGAACGCGACAGCACCGTTAGCAACGACGCGCCCGGCTGCGACGGGTTCCACATGTAACCCAACCCGTTGATGACCGTCTGCTCCGGATGGGCGGGGTGCCCCGGCAGGGTCAGGACCCGCACCAGCACGATCAACGCGCAAACTACCAGCAGCGGCATCGCGACATTGCAGAACCGTTCGATCCCACGGCTAACACCGCGGTAGATCAGGAAGAAGTTCAGCACAAAACAGATCAACAGGAAGATCAGCATCCGCGCCGCCCCACCCTGGAAGACGGCCCCGTTCGCGCCAGCGCCGACCAACGTCTCGAAATATTGACCGATGGCCGCCGCATCCGCACCGAAAGAGGAGAAGCGACCCACGAGAAAATCCCACGCGTAAGCCAGACACCAGGCCTCGACAAAGGAATAGTAAGTGTAGATCATCACAGGCATCAGCACCCCGAGCACCCCGACGTACGAGGCACGGCGTTTGCCGGTAATCGCGCGGAAGATACCGGGGACGGAGTTGTACCCCATCGCACCGCCATAGCGCCCGAGCGACCATTCCACCCATGCCAGCGGCAATCCAACCAATACGAACGCAACCAGATACGGAATCAGGAACGCCCCCCCGCCATACCGGGCCGCCTGCCCGGGGAAACGCAGGAAATTGCCCAAGCCGACGGCACTGCCCATCACCGCCAGTATCGCCCCGACCCGCGTGCCCCAGGATTCCTTTGCCATGCTCAGATCCCCTGTTTTTTCTTCAATTCATGCCACTCGTCACGCAACGCCGCTGCCCGTTCGAATTCAAGCGCCTGGGCCGCTTCAAGCATCTCGCGCTCCAGCATCTGCAGTGTCTCGTGCGCCGTATAAGTCTCCCCGGCCTCGGCCAGGACCTTCATTTCGATCTCGCGCTCATCGTAGACCGTACGGAGCCCCCCGTCAATCGCGCGTATCGCACTGCGCGGGATGATGCCGTGCTCACGATTGTAGGCCAATTGCCGCGCCCGGCGTTCCCCCGTCAACTGCATCATCCGCCGCATCGAATCGGTCACCTGGTCGGCATACAGGATCACCCGCCCATCGATATGGCGCGCCGCCCGCCCGGCCGTCTGGATCAAGGCCGTGTCGGAGCGCAGGAACCCCTCCTTGTCGGC
>CAZOXS010000330.1:0-5031 GCA_964583785.1 uncultured Victivallales bacterium | reverse complement strand
CACGCGCCGGCCCTTTTCCGCCTTTGCACACAGACGCGTGCATCCGCCGTGCTGGGGTGGCTGCAATTCGATTTGCCGGGGATGGTGACCGGGGCGCGCGCAGTCCTCAAGATGGCGAATGCCATGGGTATCAATTTGGCGGAGTGCGTGGATTCGCCCGAGGCGTTTACGTCCATGCGCAAGCTGTTCGAACGGCGCATCCGCTACGGCGATTGCCGTCCAATGTCGCCCGCGCTCGGCGACATCGTTTCCCCTGCTGATGCACGGGTCATTGCGGGGGACCTGAATGAAACCGATCTGTTCTACGTCAAGGAGAAGTTCTTCACCCTGCCGGAACTGTTCGGTTCGCGTGCCGAACGCTGGTGCCCTGCGTTCGCGGGCGGGCAGTTCGCCATCTTCCGGCTGACCCCCGACAAGTACCACTATAATCATGTTCCCGTAAGCGGAACCGTGCTGGATCTTTTCGAGGTCGATGGCTGCTACCACTCCTGCAATCCCGGCGCGGTCATGCAGGTGGCATCGCCGTTTGCCAAGAACAAGCGGGTAGTCACGATCATCGATACCGACGTGCCGGGTGGCACGCAGGTCGGCAAGGTGGCCATGATCGAGGTGGTGGCGCTGATGATCGGACGAATCGAGCAGTGCTATAGCTCCGAGCGCTATGACAATCCACAGCCTGTGGAACCGGGCCTGTTCCTGGAACGCGGCCAGCCCAAGAGCCTTTACCATCCGGGAAGCTCGACCGATATCCTGCTCTTTCAGCCCGGGCGCATCCGGTTTGCCGCGGATCTGATTGCCAACCGCCGCCGAGCCGGGGTCCAAAGCCGTTACGCGCTGGGTTTGGGCGAGACGGCAGTCGAAACGGAGTTGAACGTAAGGGAGACCATCGCATGCAAGGCTTAGAAATTGTTTTTATCGTGGCACTGGCCGTTGCCAATATCGGGTTGTCGGCCTGGAGCTTCCGGCATCTGCCGCGCGAGCGCTGGCAGATGCTCGCGGCCGTGCCGCTGCACAAGCTGGACGAGGGGCACTGGCAGGGACTGAACCTGACGTATTACGGCCTGTTCAATGCCATCGCCTTCACCGCCGCCGCTGCGCTGGCTTTCATACTCGGGGCTGCAGCCGGGGTGCCGCCCGTGCTGATGACGGCCATGCTGGTGGTCCTGATCGCGGTTTGCGTACCGACGTCACGCATTGTCGCTTTCCTTGTCGAAAAGAAGCGTCATACGCTCACGGTCGGCGGGGCGTCCTTTGTCGGCATCCTGCTGTCCCCCTGGCTGGTCTGGGCGGCGGGTTGGTTCTCGTTGCGACTGGGCGGCCCTGCCGTTTCCGTATGGCCCGTGCTGTCGGCTTTTTCGATTGCCTATGCCTTCGGCGAGGGCATCGGCCGACTGGCCTGCATCAGTTTCGGCTGCTGCTATGGCCGGCCCGTTGACTCGCTGCCGCCATCCTGGCGAGGCTGGATGCACGCCATTGCCTTCCGGTATGCCGGTGCGACCCGCAAGATCGCCTACGCGTCGGGGCTGGAGCATGAGCCGGTGGTGCCTGTGCAGGCGTTTACCAACGTGCTCTATCTGGTAGCCGGAACCGCCGGCATCATCCTGTATTTGGCGGGGTATTATTTCAGTGCCTTCCTGCTGACGCTGGTGGTGACCCAGCTCTGGCGGGTATTTTCGGAGTTCCTGCGGGCCGATTACCGGGGTGGGGGACGTTTTTCAGCCTACCAGTGCATGAGCGGTTTCAGTCTGCTGTATGCCGCCTGTCTGCCGCTGGTGTTCCCGACGGGGGCCCTGCCGCCGCCCGACCTGCAGGTTGGCCTTGCCGCCATCTGGACGCCGCTGATGCTGCTGGCGCTGCAGGGACTGTTTGTCTTCGCGTTCCTCTTCACCGGACGAAGCGAAGTCACCGACTCGCGCATCACATTCCACGTGGTCCGGGATCGGGTGTAATCATATGCAGAACCCTGAATGGCTGATCATTGATGGTATTGCCCCGTTCTTCCGGGGGTACGGCAAGAAACGGGTCAACTGGTCGAAAATTCCGTTCGCGTATGTCGCGAAGTCCGGCATGCTAGATGCCGAAAGTCCTGCCGCGCGGCAGTTGCGCGAGGATTTCGCGCTGTTCACGCGACGGGCGGCGGCGGAGGGCTACAATGCCGTCACACTGGATGATCTGGTACACCTGATCGACTGGGAAGGCTATCCGGCGGATGTCCGCGCCGCCCTTGCCGCTTATGGCCGGCTCTATCGCGATCTGTTCGCCATCGCCGAGGCCGCCGGCCTGCGCGTGCTGATCACCAGCGATGTCTTCACTCTCCATCCGGCTCTGTCTGCCGCCACCGGCGAGAAGCTGGCGTCCGTTACAAGCTGGCTGGTGGCGCGGCTGGACGCCCTTTTCGAGGCGCTGCCTGCGATCTCGGGGATCATCTTCCGCATTGGTGAGAGCGACGCGCTTGGGACCAAGGGTGATTTCCTGAGCCGCCTGCTGATCCGCACCCCCACCCAGGCCAACCGGTTCCTACGCGAGCTGGTGCCTGTCTTCGAGAAGCACAACCGTACGCTGTTGTTCCGCACGTGGACCGTGGGGGCCTATTCGATCGGCGACCTGATCTGGCACCGGCGGACCTTCGCCCGCGTCTTTCGCGGGATTCGGAGCAACAATCTGATCGTCTCGATGAAGTACGGCGAAAGCGATTTCTTTCGCTACCTACCGGTCAACGGGCATTTCTTCCGGGCCGACGGCCTACGCACGCTTGTCGAATTCCAGACGCGGCGCGAATACGAGGGATTCGGCGAGTATCCCTCCTTCGTCGGCTGGGAATATGAGCGTGTGCTCAAACAGCTCGATGGCGTGCCGGGCCTGGCCGGCGCGTCGGTCTGGAGCCAGACCGGCGGCTGGGGCAAGTTCAGGCGGCTGACCTGGGTGGATAATTCCTCGATCTGGGTTGAACTGAATACGGCCGTCACGGCCGATCTGTGCCGGGGAGAGACCTGCGAGACCGCCATCCGCCGGTTCTGTGCGGCACGTCTGCCGGATGTCGAGCCCGAGAGCATGATCGCGTTGCTGACACTGGCCGATGATGTCATCCGCGAGCTGCTCTATGTCCGCGAGTTCGCCTCTCGCAAGCTCTTCTTCCGGCGACTGCGCGTGCCGCCGCTGATCTTCCCTTTCTGGGACCGACTGATGATGTCGCCCGCCGTGCGCCGGGTCTTCCGCAACATGGTCGAGAACCATGTGCTTTGTCTCCACGAGGCACAGATGGCGCTGCGCAAGCTCGATACCATGCGACGCCTGGCCCGTGCCGCCGGGATTCCCGATCAGGGGCTGGATTTCCAGTACGATACCTTCGCGATCCTGGCGTTGCTGCGGACCTACATCTTTGCCGATCCGTCGGATGAACCCGCCCTGATCGAGGAACTGCTCGCCCAGCGCGAGGCTTATCGCCAGAAATGGAAACCGCGCTACGCCGTCAAGTTCACCTTTGCCCCGCCACGCCGGCATCTGGTCCGTTTCGCCTGGATCCGCCGCCTGCTGCTGCGCGAGCAACGAGGTTATCGCCTGCTTGACAGCATCATCACCCTGCGCCTGCTCGCGCTCATCTACCCGCTGCTCGGCCGCTGGCGCCAGCGCCTCGTGCCGAAATTCGCCCGCAAACAGGCCATGGGCATCGACTCGCTCTTCAAGTAGCGGTTCGGATGGCGGCGAGCAGGGCGCGGATCTGGGCGGGGTGGACGTCGCCGATGGTGCCGATGCGGAAACAGTCGGCGACAGAGACTTTGCCGGGATAGATCACGAACCCCTGGACTTTTAGTTTCTGGTAGAAGTTCGCGAAGCTGAAGATCACCGGATTTCGGAACGAGGTGATGAAAGGGGACTGTAGGGCGGATGGAAGCAGCGGTCGGAATCCCATCGCCTGCATGCCGTCGACCAGGATGTGCTGGTTTTCGCGGTAGCGCTCGAAGCGGGCCGTGATGCCGCCCTCCTCGCCAAGTTCGCGCAGCGCCTGGGCAAAGGCGCGCACGACGTGGGTGGGGGAGGTGAACCGCCACTTTCCGCCTTGCGTTTCCATGGTGTTCCATTGGTCATACAGGTCGAGCGACAGCGAGCGTGCCTGTCCCTTCCATGTGCGGATCAGGGCTTCGCGCACGAGGACAAACCCGAAGCCGGGCACCCCCTGTATGCATTTGTTGGCCGAGCTGACAATCACATCCACGTTTGCCAGATTGATGGGGATACCGCCGAAACTGCTCATGGCGTCGACCATGAAAAACCGTCCGGCAGCTTTTACGATTTCCCCGATTTCCTCGATCGGGTTGAGCATGCCGGTAGTGGTCTCGCAGTGGACGACGGCGACGTGCGTAATCGCCGGATCCGTGGTGAGCGTGACGCGCAGGCGGTCGGGATCCGGCTGCGCGATCTCGCCGCTGTCATGCACCTCCAAGGGGATGCGCAGGGTGCGCGCAATGGCGGCAATGCGGTCGCCGTAGGCCCCATTGGCCAGCACCAGCAATTTACCCTCGGGCGGCATCATGCTGCCGATAGCGGCCTCAACACTGAACGTGCCGCTGCCCTGCATGAGCACGGCGGTGAAACCGGGATCCCCGGCAAGTGTGACAAGCTGGCGGCGGATGTCCTGGACGATGTCGTTGTAGTCGCGGTCCCAGGTACACCAGTCGCGCAGCATCACCGCCTTGACGGAGGCGGTCGTGCTGAGAGGACCGGGGGTGAGCAACAAATAGGGATTCTCGGGGATTTCTTGCAGGGTCATGATTATGTCTCCTTTTTTTGCCTATAACTTGGCCATTTTGTCTCTCTTTGGACACTACTATTGCCTGCCTATTTCGGATTACGAGATCGGCGACGAGAACGGTTGACGATTCAAATGCCAACTCGTTTTCCGTTCTCGTCGCCGTTCTCGTTCACCGATCTCCAAGCATAAGCATGTAGGTCGCGGCGCCCTCGCCGACCGCCGATCAGACTTCGCTTGACAGCCAACCGAACGCTGCCCGGCAGCCAGACGCTGCTTATGCT